>CAMFIW010000609.1 GCA_945952355.1 uncultured Phenylobacterium sp.
CCGAGACCCAGGGGGCGGGGGTTGGCGAGGCCCTGGCGCGGACCCGGCTGGGCGACGCGCTGATCGAAGCCCTGGCCGCGCGGGCCGAGGCCGAGGCGCGCGCGGAGGCGGCGATCGCCGCGCGGTGGCGCGCCGGGCTGGCGGTCCACCCCGACCGTCGCAACCGCCTGCGCGCCCTGGCGGAACGTGCGCTGGCCCGCCTCGGTCCGCCGGGCCAGGCCTTGGTGCTGGCCCGCTCGGGCGTCGCCGGCACGAGCCTGTTCGACGCCGACCACTATCGAAGCACCTATCCCGATGTGCGTTCCGGCGGCCTCGTCCACTACCTCCTGAGCGGCGGGGCCGAGGGCCGGTCGCCCCATCCGCTGTTCGACGGCGGCTTCTATCGCCGGCGCAACGCCGAGGCGCTGGCGCGCACCGGGCTCTCGCCCCTGGTCCACTATCTGCGGATCGGCGCGGCGGAAGGGCTTGATCCCCACCCGCTGTTCGACACCGCCTGGTATCTGTCCCAGGTCCCCGATCTGGTCGGCGGGCCAGAGGCGCCGATCGACCACTATCTGCGGGTCGGCGCCGCGGCGAACCTCAGCCCACACCGCCTGTTCCGGCCAGCCTATTATCGCGACCAGCTGCCGCCCGCCGAGCGCACGGCCGATCCGCTGCTGCACTATCTCGCAGGCGGCTGGCGGCGGGGCCTGAAGCCGCATCCGCTGTTCGACCCGGCCTGGTACATCGAACGCCATCCGGACGCCGCGGGCTTCGAGCCGCTCAGCCATTTCGCCGAGCACGCCATCGACCAGTTCCAGGATCCCGGGCCGTGGTTCGCCTCGCAGCACTATGCGACCACCCGTGGCGCGGCGCATTCCCGGCGGCTCGACCCGCTGTCGGACTACCTGGCCGGAGGCGCATGGTCGGCGGCGGAGCCCTCGCCGGGCTTCCATCCTTCCGCCTATCTCGCGGCGCATCCGGAACTCGCCTCGGGCGCGATCACCCCGCTGGAGCACTGGGCGGGGCGCGCCGGCTGATCAAAGGCCCAGCTCGGCGAGCTGGCGCCAGATCTCCGCATAGTAGTCTTCGACATAGTGGAAGGGGCTGAGCCCCCAGCGATGGCCGGGGTCGGCGATTCGCTGGCGCGGCGCGGCGACGGACGCCGCTTGCGGGAATCGCGCGCGGAACGCGGCCTGATAGCGCGAGAGCAGGGCGTTGTGCGCGGCCAGGCTCCCCGATCTTCCCTCCAGAAGCTGGGTCTCGTCGGGCAGGCGGTTCGTGCGGCCGTCGGCGACCCGGCGGCGCGCCGCCCACTGGGCTTCGTGCAGGATCAGGCGGGCGTCCCGCAGCGGCGTCGCGGCGATGAAGGCCGCCAGTTCCTCCAGGCCGTCGCGCCACAGTAGATCGCAGGCGGACGAAAGCCGTGGGATGGAACGCCGCGCAGCCAATGCCGGTTGTTCCAAATAGCCGGACGCTTCCAGTTCCCAGCTATGCGTCGCCAGGCCCTTCCCGGCGGCGATCAGATCGAACCGTTCGTCGATGAAGTCGAAGACGATATGGCTCGGGCGATGATCGATCAGGGCGGCCAGCGCCGTCTTCGACAGGTCGGCGACCATGGCGCGGTGCTGGCCCGGCCGCAGGGCCGCGGGCGGATCGCCGCCGGTTTCGACTGGTCCCACGGGGGCGGCGAACAGGCTGGCCAGAGATGTCCGCGACACATAGAGCAGGTCTGAAACCTCGAGGCCAAGGATTGGCCACAAGTCGCGCGTTATGCAGCTCCCGATGACGGCGACCCTCGACACGGCGGACCTCTCCCGGCGCAAAGACGCGCCGGTTCCGCTTCTAAGCCGCGCGCCAGGGGCTGCAAGTCGCGAGCCGTGTTTCGCGCGCCACGCGAACCGCGCGTCGTCGCCGCAGCACCCCGCCACCGCATTGACATCCCCAGCGGGTGCAAGCATTGCTCGCGGGTTTTCGGCGGTCCGAACCGGGGTGAAGCCTTCGGCAGGGGCCGCGTATCAACAGGTCTGCCTGATCCGGACGACAGCGTCCGACCCATCGCCCTTCGGCCTAAACGGGACCGCGCACCGCGCATGAAGATTTACAATCCGCTGGCGAACCAGCCGGACAATCCGCTCACCCGCGCGGTCAAGGAAGGCTATAGGCCGCTCGCCTTCGCGGCGGCGTTCAGCCTGGTCTCGAACCTGCTGTACCTGGCCCTGCCGCTCTACACCTTCCACATCTACGGCGGGGTGATGACGAGCGCGAGCGTGCCGACCCTCCTCGTCATCACGTTCGGCGTGCTGGGCGCTTTCGCGATGTCCAGCATCATCGATCACTATCGCGCCAAGGTGCTGATCAACTTCGGCGTCGTGCTCGATCAGCGCGTCTCGGGACACCTGTTCTCCGCCATGTTCGGCAACAACGTGCGCGGCACGCCGCAGGCGCGGTCTCAGGCCATGCGCGACCTCGACACGTTCCGGCAGATGCTGACCGGCCCCGCTTTCGGGGTGGTGTTCGACCTGCCCTGGATGCCGGTCTTCATGGCTGTGCTCTTCCTCATCGACCCGCTGGTCGGCGCCGTGACCCTACTCGGCGCCGGGGTGCTGTTCGGCATCGCGGTCCTGCAGGACCGCTCGACCCGTCCGCTGCTGAAGGACGCCAACGACGCGGCCCTGAAGAGCTATGGCTTCACCGACGCGGCCCTGCGCAACACCGAGGCCGTGCGCGCCATGGGGATGATCGAGTCGCTCGGCGGTCGCTGGGCGACCTTCCGCGCCACCACCATGGGGGCGAGCTC
>CAMFIW010000610.1 GCA_945952355.1 uncultured Phenylobacterium sp.
CACCCCACCATTGCGTGAGCGAACTTTCTCGTCAACGCGGCGGCGCGATGAAGATTGATATTATTCTTGCATCCCATGTCTGGGGTCTTGAAAGTCCAGGTGGAAACACGGCGATGAGCAGGTGGACGATCGGCGTCTTGGCGAGGGGGATCATGCGGCCATGATCGAGCTGATCGGCCGCTTCCAGGTTCAGGAACGGATCGGCGAAGGCGCCATGGCCGACGTGTTCCGCGCCTACGATCCGACCCTGCGCCGCGCCCTGGCGATCAAGGTCCTGAAGGATCAGTACCGGGAGGATCCGGAGTACGCGTCGCGGTTCCTGCGGGAGGCCAAGGCGGCGGGCGCGCTGGCCCATCCGAACATCGTGACCATCTACGATGTCGGGGAGGTCTCGGGTTATCCCTACATCGCGATGGAGCTGCTCGACGGCCGCACGCTGAACGAGGCCATCGCCCGCGACGGCGCCCTGCCGCCCGATGCCGTGCTCGAGATCGGCCGCCAACTGGCCGACGCCCTGCGATACGCCCACCAGGCCGGTGTGGTTCACCGCGACATCAAGCCGTCCAACATCATCCTGGGAACGGACGGGCGTTCGGTGAAGCTGCTCGACTTCGGCATCGCTCGGGTCGCCGAGGGCCTGCTCGACGCCGACCAGCTCAAGACCCAGGTCGGGCAGGTCCTGGGCACACCGCGCTATATGAGCCCGGAACAGGCGATGGGCCTGGAGATCGACGGGCGTTCGGACCTCTTCTCCCTCGGCGTGGTCATGTACGAGATGATCACCGGACGTAGGGCCTTCGGGGGCGGCAGCGCCGCGACCCTGGCCCTGCAGATCACCCAGCAGGAGCCCGAGCCCATCGCGAAGCTCGCCCCCGGCGCGCCCCGCGGCCTCCAGTTCATCATCGGCAAGCTGATGGCCAAGCGCCGCGATCGCCGCTTCGCCGACGGCGCGAGCCTGGCCGAGGCCCTGCGGCGCGAGCAGGCCACCCAGGCGGCTGTGTCGGCCGACACAGCCAATCGGCGCTATCTGACCCTGCCCGTCCGCACCACGGCCGTGATGGGACTGCTGACCGCCGCCGTCCTGGCCGTGACGGTGATCTTCGTCCTCAACCGCCAGACGGCCGCCTTGCAGCGGGCCGCGATCACCTCCGGCGCGGCGATGACCTCGTTCGTCGCGACCAACGCCGCGCTCACCGCGGCCGACAACGCCACCCTCCCGCCGGACCGGCAGGACTGGCTGCCGGTCCGGGCCTTCGTGCGCGCCGCGGCGGGGGACAGGAATGTCGCCGGCATCGAGGTGGTCGACGCCGACGGCGTGGTGCGCGCGGCCGCCGATCCGAGCCTCATCGACAAGCCCTATCGGAAACCCGCCGCGGAGAAGGTTGTCGCCCTGGAGCGCGGACTCACCGTCACCACGACGCGGACCGCCGGTGGGGAGAAAGCGTTCCGCTACGTGGGGCCCATCACCTATTCCGGCCGGCCGATCGGGCGGGTGGACGTCAGCATCCTGGGCCGGGAAATGGATCAGGCCCGCCAGCTGACCTCGGGCCTGCTGCTGCTGCTCGGCGTGATCGTCCTGGGGGTGGTGGCCGCGGCGACCTTCGTGGTCACCCGGGGCTTCGCCCAGCCTCTCAAACGGCTGCGCCGCGCGCTCGACGATGCGGCCTCCGGCGACCTCGATTTCCGGCTTTCGCACGACCGCACCGACGAGATCGGCGAACTGTTCGACGCCTTCAACCGGATGGGCGCGGCCCTGCAGGAACGCCTGGAACTGGCCGAGGGGGATGCGAGCCCCGAGCCCAGCCGCGCCGAGCCCGCCGAGTCCCCACCGGCGGATTCGCCCTTCGCCGCGCCCCGCGCAGACGCCCACAACGACGCCGCCGCATCGCAGCCCGAACCGGATCAGGCGCCCGAACCGGGACCCGACGAGGTCGCCCCCTCCGGTGACAGCGACCGAACGATGATCGCCGACGCGGGACGCCATGGGCGCAGCTAGGGCGCGTCTGGCCGTGGCCGCCGCGTTCCTGGTTTCCGCCTGCGCCACACCCGTCGCCCGGGTCGTAGCCCCCTCCCCGGCCTGGGGCGAACTGGGGCGCACGGACTCGGTGATCGTGGTGGCGGCCGCGCCAGGCGACACGCCCGGACGCCTGGCGGAGCGCTATCTGCACGATCCCAGCCTGTCGGGCCGGGTGATGAAGGTCCCACCCGCGAGCGACGCGGGGGGCGCCAACGACGGGCGGCTGTTCGCGATCGCCCGCCGCCCGATCGACCCCGCCAATCTGAGCCTCGGCGCGGCGCGGCGGGTGCCAATCCTCTGCTATCATCGCTTCACCGCGCAACGCGGCCAGCGAAGCCGGCTCGATGTCGTCGCCGCCGATTTCGACGCCCAGCTCGGCTGGCTCCACGACAACGGCTATGTCGTCGTGCCGCTGCGGCGCGTGGCGGAGTTCCTGCAAGGACAGGCAGATCTGCCGGAACACGCTGTCGCGATCACCATCGATGACGGCTATCGCTCGGCCCTCAGCCTGGCCGCGCCCCTGCTGCGGCAGCGAGGCATGCCCGCGACCCTGTTCGTCTACAGCGACTTCATCGGGTCGCGCGACGGCCTGTCGTGGAGCGACTTGGCGACCCTCGAGGCTGAGGGCCTGATCGCCGTCGAAGCCCATTCCAAGTCTCATGCGGACCTGACCGCGCGTACGCGTGGAGAAACGCCCGCCGCCTATCAGCGGCGCCTCCAGGCGGAGCTCACCCAACCCCGGGACATGATCGAACGGAAGGG
>CAMFIW010000611.1 GCA_945952355.1 uncultured Phenylobacterium sp.
GGTCAATCCCTACGGCCTCACCACCTTCCCCGACGCGCAGCGCGCCTGCCCGCATCTGCCGCACGGACAGTTCGCCCGCTGCATCGCGCAGGCCGACGTGCTCGACGCTGCGTCCCGCAAGGCCCGCGCCAGCGGCCGGCGGGTGCTCGTGCTGGTCGGCGCGGACTGGTGCGTCTGGTGCGTCGTGCTGAACCGCTACATCGACGGCTGGAACGATCCGGCCATGGAGCCGATGGCCGCGGGGACGGCGGGCGACGCCGACACCCTGGCCCGCTTCGTGGCCCGCAACTTCGTGGTCGCCGAACTGAACGCCGACTCCACCGACATCCAGGACGCCCTCAAGCGCGCCCAGCTCCAGCCCGATCAGGTCAGGGAGTTACCCGCCGCCTTCGTGGTCAGCCACGGCTCGGTGGACGTCGTGCGCCTCTCACGCGCTGAGCTGCCGAAGAACGTGGGATTCCGGGGCTACAGCCGCATGGCGCTGCTGCGCATCCTTCGCGAGACCATGGCGCTGGCAGAGGTCGATGCGCCCCCCTCGACGCGGGCCTTGGGCGACTGACCCCGATCAGGTTTTGATCTTGTAGCCCGTCTCGAACATCCAGAGGCAGATCGAGGCCAGGGCGACGATCAGCCCCGCCGTCATGCCAACGCCGGTGATCAGCGAGCCCTCGGCGTGGCCAATGAAGCCATAGCGGAAACCGTCGATCAGATAGAAGAACGGGTTGAAATGGCTGCCGGTGCGGAACGGCTCGGGCAGGCGGTCGACCAGGTAGAAGGTTCCCGAAAGGAAGGTCATGGGCATGACGATGAAATTCGTCACCACCGCCATGTGGTCGAACTTCTCGCTCCACAGGCCGGCCATGACGCCCAGCAGGCCCAGGATCACCGCCGCCCCAATGCCGAAATAGAGCACGGCCCACAGGTGGGTCACCGTCACGTGCGTGAAGGGTACGACCGCGATCCAGGTCACCGCCCCCACCAGGATGCCTCGGGCGGCGGCGCCGAGCGAAAAGGCGGCCACATGCTCGGGCGGCGACAACGGCGGAGTCAGGAAGTCGCCGATCAGCCCGTTCATCTTGGCCTGCAGCAGGCTGGAGGACGAATTTGCGAAGGCGTTGTTCAGGATCGACATCATGATCAGGCCGGGCGCCACGAAAGCGCCGAAAGCGATCCCATGCACGGGCGGCCGCGCGCCCTGGGCCGCGACCACGAAGACCATCATGTAGAGCAGGGCCGTGACCACGGGAGCCGCAAGCGTCTGCATCCCCACCTTCCAGAAACGCCGAATCTCGCGGAGATACAGGGTCTGGAAACCTGCCCAGTTGACCCCGTGATAGTCGCGCGGCTGGGGCGGGAAGACGGCTTCGACGGCGGGCATGTCCTTCATGTCCGCTGATGTGCGCCGCCACGCGTCAGTGCGCAAGGGTGCGGCATGCCGACGCTATATCTAGTTCCTGTGGACTAAGCGCGGGGCGCCTATTGTGGCCCTTAAGGAACTGTTTACGATATGTGGTGGTTGCTGGCGGACGAAGTTGCGTACTGCCACAAGATGTTGATCCCGGCTTGCTCGCGGGGGCGTCGCCGGGACCGTTTCAGAGCGGGTGGAGCAAACAATGGGTTGGACAGACGAACGCGTCGAGACGCTGAAGAAGCTCTGGCAGGACGGCCTCAGCGCCAGCCAGATCGCCAAACAGCTTGGCGGGGTCACCCGCAACGCGGTTATCGGCAAGGTCCATAGGCTGGGCCTGTCCGGTCGCGCCGCGCCGTCGAAACCCGCCCGCCCCGCCTTCAAGGCGCCGCGTCCGCAACGCGCCGTCAGCCCGCCGGCCGCTCCGCGCCGCATCGTGGAGAGCGCGCCGATGGCCGCCGCCCCAGTCGCCCCGCCTGTGCGCTATGTCGAGGAAGCGCCCGGCTCGGCCACCGTGCTGACCCTGGGCGCCCATATGTGCAAATGGCCGATCGGCGATCCGTCCAGCGACGGCTTCACCTTCTGCGGCCGCCGTCAGGCCGAAGGGCCGTATTGCGTCGAGCACGCTCGCATCGCCTACCAGCCGGCACAGACCAAGAAGCGCTCGGGCGCCAACGAACTGGCCCGTAGCCTTCGCCGCTACATCTAGGCTTCCGCTATCCGTTGGGGATGGAGGGCGCGTCCGTCGGACCCAGGTCCGCGCCGGGCGCGCCCTTTTCCTTTTGGCCATAGCGCCCGGCGCTCGCTAGGCTTCGCCCCATGAGCGATCTCGCCCCCGCCGAGGCCGACGGCAACGCCCGGCCCTATTCGGTTTCCGAACTGGCCTTCGCGCTGAAGCGGACGCTGGAGGACGCCTATGGTTTCGTGCGGCTGCGCGGCGAACTCTCCAAGGTCACCCACCATTCCAACGGCCACGTCTACCTGACCATCAAGGACGAGCGCGCCGCCATCGACGGCGTGGTCTGGAAGGGTTCGGTCCGAAACCTCTCGATCCGACCCGAGCAGGGTCTGGAAGTGGTGGTCACCGGCAAGATCACCACCTATCCGGCCGGGTCCCGCTATCAGATCGTCATCGAAACGATGGAGGCCGCCGGCATCGGCGCCCTGCTGGCGCAACTCGAGCGGCTGAAGGCCCGGCTGCAGGCCGAGGGCCTGTTCGAGCCTTCGCGCAAGAAGCCCCTGCCGTCGATGCCCGCCGTGGTGGGCGTGATCACAAGCCCGACCGGGGCGGTGATCCGCGACATCCTGCACCGCATCCGCGACCGCTGGCCTTGCCGGGTGATCGTCTGGCCCGTGGTGGTCCAGGG
>CAMFIW010000612.1 GCA_945952355.1 uncultured Phenylobacterium sp.
AGCCATGGCCTCTTCGCGGCTGGCCGACAGGGCCTCGTCGCGCTTGGCGGCGATGCGCTGCAGGTTGCGGAGGTACGAGCCCGTGCCCGCCGGGATCAGGCGGCCCACGATCACGTTCTCCTTCAGCCCTTCCAGGGTGTCGGTCTTGCCCTGCACCGAGGCCTCGGTCAGCACGCGGGTCGTTTCCTGGAACGACGCCGCGGAGATGAAGCTGCGGGTCTGCAGGGACGCCTTGGTGATGCCGAGCAGCACGGGCTGGGTGATCGCCGGGCGACCGCCGCGGGCTTCCGCCTTGGCGTTCTCCTCGTTGATCTCCGGCATGTCGAGGTGGTCGCCTCGCAGCAGGCCGGTGTCGCCAGCCTCGATGATCTCGCCCTTCTGCAGCATCTGCCGGACGATCGCCTCGATGTGCTTGTCGTTGATCGGCACGCCTTGGAGCCGGTAGACCTCCTGGATCTCATTGACCAGGAACTCGGCCAGCGCCTCGATGCCCAGGATGCGCAGGATGTCGTGCGGAGCCGGGTTGCCGTCGATCAGGTACTCGCCGCGGCGGATGACGTCGCCGTCGTGCACCGCGATGTGCTTGCCCTTCGGGATCAGGAACTCGACCGCCTCGCCACCATCCTCGGGGGTGATCTTGATGCGGCGCTTGTTCTTGTAGTCCCGGCCGAACTCGACCCGGCCGTCCATTTCCGCGATCACCGCGCAGTCCTTCGGCCGGCGGGCCTCGAACAGTTCGGCGACGCGCGGCAGACCGCCGGTGATGTCGCGGGTCTTGGCGCTTTCGGTCGACATACGGGCCAGCACTTCGCCCGGCTTGATCTCGTCGCCGTCGCCGACGGACAGGATCGCGCCCACGGGCAGCAGGTAACGGGCTTCGCCGCCGTTGGAGATGCGCTTGTAGGCGCCGTCTTCGCCGAGCACCGCCATGGCCGGACGCAGGTCGCCGCCCTTGGTGGAGGCGCGCCAGTCGATGACCACGCGGTTCGAGATGCCGGTGGCTTCGTCGGCTTCCTCGCGGAAGGAGACGTTCTCCACCAGGTCCTCGAAGCGCACCTTGCCGCCCACTTCGGTGATGATCGGGGTCGAATAGGGATCCCAATCGGCCAGGCGCTCGCCGCGCTTGACCTTCTCGCCGTCCTTGAACTTCAGGCGCGCGCCGTACGGCGGCTTGTAGGTCTCGCGATCCTTGCCATCCACCTGCACGGTGAGCTGCAGGTTGCGGCTCATGCAGATCAGGGTGCCGTCGGGCGCGATCACGGTGTTGCCGCCGCTGATCTTCACGGTGCCGTTGTTGTTGGCTTCGAAGAACGAGGCGTCGGCCACCTGGGCGGTGCCGCCGATGTGGAAGGTCCGCATCGTCAGCTGGGTGCCGGGCTCGCCGATGGACTGGGCGGCGATGACGCCGACCGCTTCACCGATGTTGACCGGGGTCCCGCGGGCCAGGTCGCGGCCGTAGCAGGCGCCGCAGACGCCGAGCTTGGCTTCGCAGGTCAGGACCGAGCGCACCTTGATCGACTGCACGCCGGCGGCTTCCACCTTGTCGACCATGTCTTCGTCGAAATAGGTGTCGGCCGGCACGATGACTTCGCCGGTGTCGGGGTTCTTCACGTCCTCGGCCGCGAAGCGACCCAGGACGCGCAGGCCCAGCGAGACCAGGACGTCGCCGCCCTCGACCACGGCGCGCAGGGTGATGCCCCGGGTCGTGCCGCAGTCTTCCTCGTTGATGATGCAGTCCTGCGCCACGTCCACCAGACGGCGGGTCAGGTAACCCGAGTTGGCGGTCTTCAGCGCGGTGTCGGCCAAGCCCTTACGGGCGCCGTGGGTGGAGTTGAAGTACTCCTGGACGGTCAGGCCTTCCTTGAAGTTCGAGATGATCGGGGTCTCGATGATCTCGCCGGAGGGCTTGGCCATCAGGCCGCGCATCCCGCCGAGCTGCTTCATCTGGGCCTGCGAACCACGGGCGCCGGAGTTGGCCATCATGAAGATCGAGTTGATCTCGCCTTCGCGGCCGCTGGCGTCCTTCTCCGCCGTGGCGACCTCGGCCATCATCTCGTCGGCGACCCGGTCCGTGGCCTTCGCCCACGCGTCCACGACCTTGTTGTACTTCTCGCCCTTGGTGATCAGGCCGTCGGCGTATTGCTGCTCGTACTCTTCCACGAGCTTGCGGGTGGCCTCGACGATACCCTTCTTCCGTTCCGGAATGATGATGTCGTCCTTGCCGAAGGAGATGCCGGCCTTCGCCGCCTCCTTGAAGCCCAGGCCCATCATCTGGTCGGCGAAGATCACCGTCGCCTTCTGACCGCAGTGGCGGTAGACGGCGTCGATCAGGTTGCCGATTTCCTTCTTGGTCAGGTTCTTCTCGAGCAGCCGATGGCCGATGGCCGGGTGCTTCGGGAACAGGGCGACGATCTTCATCCGGCCCGGCGTCGTATCGATGACGCGGCGGACCAGTTCGCCCTCGGGGTTCATCTCCGTGTGGCGGGCCTTGATCTTGCTGTGCAGGGTCACCACGCCGGCGTCGAGCGCCGCGTCGATCTCGCCGAGGTCGGCGAACAGCTTGCCCTCGCCGGGCTCGTTGTCCTTGGCCAACGACAGGTAATAGAGGCCGAGCACGATGTCCTGCGACGGCACGATGATCGGACGGCCGTTGGCCGGCGACAGGATGTTGTTCGTGCTCATCATCAGCACGCGGGCTTCAAGCTGGGCTTCCAGCGAGAGCGGCACGTGCACGGCCATCTGGTCGCCGTCGAAGTCGGCGTTGAAGGCGGCGC
>CAMFIW010000613.1 GCA_945952355.1 uncultured Phenylobacterium sp.
GTCTTGCCCACGCCGGGTCCGCCGGTCAGGACGAAGAAGTTCGGCTTCTCGAAAGTCATGGCGTTCCCCAGACAAGAGATGGCGCGCCCGGGCGGAGGCACGGGCGGACGGCGGTTTTCCGGGGATTTTGTCTGGACGGCCCGCGTCCTAGCCGGGCGGGCAGCCCTTGAACTCTCCGACCTTGGTCACCGAGAGCTGGGAGAGGTTGACGCCACGCATGCTGCTCATCGACTTGGAGCTCATGCCGGTGAAGAGGTCGATCCGCTGACCTTTGATCGCGCCGCCGGTGTCGGAGGCGTACCAGTAGCCGTCGTGGGTGGAGCCGTCGGGCATCGGCAGGCCGACCGTCTCCTTGATGAACAGGATCGTGTGCTTCGGGATCAGCCGCGCGTCGATCGCGGCGGTGCGCATGGCGATCACCTTGCAGCCGAGGCTGTCGAGCACGCCGACGCCGCGGGCGCCGGCATGATAGAGGCTGGCCTTCAGCTTGAAGTCCGCCGAGCCGGGCAGGGAGCCGGTGATGGCGCTCATCAGCAGATCGCCGATCGGGTCGGAGGCCTTGGCGGGGGCGGCTTGCGCTCCACCCGCGATCGCGATGAGGGGAAGGGCGAGCAGGGCGGCGAGGCGGCGTCCCATGACGGCGTCCTCCTTCGTCGTTGATCTCTCGGTGGGCCTGTCTATCGGGACTCAGAACCAAGAGTCAAACCCGGCATAAGCGTCGCTAACAGGATCATGAGCAGGCCTCGCTTGCGCGCAGCGGGCCAAACGCTATGAGCGCCTGGGCGGCAGGGGAGCGGAAAATGCGCATCTACGGCGACTCGATCTCGGGCAACTGCCTGAAGGTCAAATGGACCGCCGATCGGCTCGGCCTCCCTTACGAGTGGATCGAGACCGACGTCCTGAAGGCGGAGACCCGCACCCCCGAATTTCTCGCCATGAACCCCGCGGGCCAGGTTCCCGCGGCGATCCTGGACGATGGCCGGCCGCTCGCGCAATCCAACGCCATCCTCCTGCACCTGGCCGAGGGCTCGGACCTGATCCCGTCCGACGCCTACGATCGGGCCCGCATGCTGGAGTGGCTGTTCTGGGAACAGTACAGCCACGAGCCCTATGTCGCCGTGGTCCGCTTCCAGGTGCGCTATCTCGGCAAGTCGCCCTCCGAGGTCGAACCGCGCCTCGTCGAGCGCGGATATGGCGCGCTTCAACGGCTAGAGGAGGGCTTGGCGGCGTCACCCTTCCTGGTCGGCGAGGCCCTGACGCTCGCCGATGTGAGCTTGGTGGCCTACACCCGCATGGCTGGCGAGGGCGGCTTCGATCTCGCCGCCTATCCGAAGGTCCGGGCCTGGATCGAGCGGGTCGACCGCGAGCTCGGGATCTGACCGACGAGCTGTCTTGCCAGCGATACATTGAAGGCCCACACCGGGGACCATGTCGCGTCTCGCCGCCCTGGTCTTCGCCGCCGCCGTCTCGATCCCCGCCACTGCCCTGGCCTGGGGGGGATCCGGCCACCGGATGGTGGGGGAGGCCGCCATGCAGGGGTTGCCGTCCTACCTGCCGGCCTTCCTGCGCACGCCAAAGGCGGCGGCCGATGTCGGCGAGCTATCGCGTGAGCCGGACCGGTGGAAGGGCTACGGCAAGGTTCACGACGCCATGCGCGAGCCCGCCCACTTCGTCGATCTTTCGGACGACGGGACCATCCTGGGCGGTCCCAGGCTTTCGGCTCTCCCCGCCAGCCTCGCGGACTATGACGGCGCCCTGCGGGCGGCGGGCGCCGATGCGTGGAAGGCGGGCTGGCTGCCCTACTCGATCGTCGACCAGGCCCAGAACTTGGCCAAGGACTTCGCCACGTGGCGGGTCCTGAACGCCGCCCTCAAGGTCGACAAGGACAAGGCGCATCGCGCCTGGATGATCGCCGACCGCGCGCGGCGGGAGTATCTCATACTGGTGACCATCGGCCAGCTCTCCCACTATGTGGGCGACGGCTCCCAGCCCCTGCATGTCAGCATCCACTACAACGGCTGGGGCGACGGTCCGAACCCCAAGGGCTTCACGAACGCCCGGATCCACAGCCTTTTCGAAGGCGAGTTGGTCAAGTCTACGGTGCGCGAGCCGGCCGTCCGCGCAGCGATGAGCCCGCCGAACGCCCAGGTCGGTCCGTTGGAGGCGCGTGTCGCGGCCTATCTGGCCACGACGGGCGCGCAGGTCGAGCCGCTGTACGAACTCGAGAAGGCCGGCGGGCTGAAAGACGGCGACCCTCGCGGGACCGCGTTCGCTACGCGCCGCCTGGCGGCGGGCGCCAGCGAGCTTCGCGACTTGATCGTCGAGGCCTGGAACGTCTCGCCCAAGGTGACGGTTGGCTGGAGCCCGGTCAGCCTCGCCGACGTCGAGGCCGGCAAGGTGGACGCCTTCAAGGCCCTGTACAACAAGGACTGATGGTGGCGATCCCACAGTTCGGTGCGCCTCTGGCGGGCCGCGCCTATCCCGATCGGCCGACCGCCTTCGGGATCGCGGCGCGCGGTGACCAGATCGCGCTCGCGGAGATCGCGATCCCCGGACGGCCCCTGCAGTACGACCTGCCCGGCGGCGGCGTCGATCCCGGCGAAACGACGGAACAGGCGGTGGTTCGCGAGTTCGCGGAAGAGACCGGTCTGATGGTGACGGCAGGCGAAGTCCTGGTCCGCGCCGACCAGTATTTCGTCAACGACGACGGCAAGACCTTCAATGTTCGCGGCGCCTTCCTCGCCGTGACGATCGATGCGCTTCGGCCGGAGC
>CAMFIW010000614.1 GCA_945952355.1 uncultured Phenylobacterium sp.
ATGTGGGGCTACGACCAGGTCTCCGACGCCGTGGTCATCTGGATCGGTCCGGCCATCCTGGTCCTGCTCGGCCTGTCGCTGACCATGGTGTTGCGCTGGCCGCTGGTGGGCGCCTTCTCGCTCGCCGTGACCAGCCTCTACATCGTTTCGAACATGGTCCTGACGGCGCGGTTCGGTCGGCCGCTGAACCTCAAATCGGTGGCCATGGACTCGCGGATCGGCGGGGCGCTCGCCGACTCGATCACCGGCAACGCTACCGTACGCAGCTTCGGCGCCGAGGCGCGCGAAGAGGCCCGCATCTCCGGCGTCGCCGAGATGTGGCGCGTTGCGGTGGTCCGGACTTGGAACCGCTTCACCGACATCTGGCTGATCCAGAACCTGCTTCTGGCCGTCCTCCAGGGCGGGCTCACCGGTCTCCTGATCATGATGTGGCTCGACGGTAAGGCGACCGCCGGCGACGTGGCCTTCGCCATCACCGCCTTCATGCTGATGAGCGGCTATCTGCGGAACATCGGCGACAACATCCGCATGCTGCAGAAGGGGCTGGACGACGTGGAGGACGTCGCCCGCTTCTCGACCCTTCCACCCCAGGTGGCCGATGCGCCGGACGCCGCCCCGTTCGCGGGCCAGCTCGGCGAGATCGTCTTCGAGAACGCAACCTTCCGCTACAAGGCCGCGCCGGAGCCGCTGTTCAAGCACTTCTCCTTGCGCATTCGGCCGGGCGAGCGCGTGGCGCTGGTCGGCCCCACGGGCGCCGGCAAGTCGAGCTTCGTCAAGCTGATCCAGCGGCTCTACGATCTCGACGCGGGGCGCATCCTGATCGACGGGCAGGACATCGCCCATGTCACTCAGGTCTCGCTGCGCCGCGGGCTCGCCCTGGTGCCGCAGGACCCGGCCCTGTTTCACCGCTCCATCGCCGACAACATCAGCTATTCGCGCCCCGGGGCCACCAAGGACGAGATCGAGCTCGCCGCCCGCCGCGCCCGCGCGCATGACTTCATCGTCCGGCTGCCCCTCGGCTACCAGACCCTGGTGGGCGAGCGGGGCGTGAAGCTGTCGGGCGGCGAGCGCCAGCGTGTCGCCATCGCCCGCGCCTTCCTCGCCGACGCGCCGATCCTGATCCTCGACGAGGCCACCTCGTCCCTGGATGTGGAGACCGAGCGCGACGTGCAGGCGGCCATGGAAGAGCTGATGGTCGGGCGCACCACCATCGTCATCGCCCACCGGCTGTCGACCGTCCGCCATGCAGACCGCATCCTCGTCTTCGAGGACGGCGCGATCGTCGAGGAGGGCCGCCACGCCGAACTGGTCGCCAAGGGCGGCGCCTATGCACGACTGCACGCGGTCACGCTGGGCGTGCCCTGACGCGTCCGCCGGCATCGGGGAGGACCTGGTGGCCTGGGTCCCCTGGACCAAGCCGTCGCGGCGGTCTACGCCGAAGGGGATGAGCTACGTCCACGACATTGTCGGCTGGTTCGCCAAGCGCTTCGCCGATCCGGCCAAGGTCACGGCCTCCGATGTCAATGACGGCCTGCGCGTCCTGACTGTCTGGCGCTCGCGGGCGCTGGCCTCGGAGTTCGCGCGTCGGCAGGGGCTGACCATCTGGCAGGGGCCGTTCGCCGGCATGGCCTACGTCGGGGCGGCCACCGAGGGCGCTCTGCTGCCGCGCCTGATCGGGACCTACGAGCAGGAACTGCACTCGGCAATCGAGGCCTTCGTCGCCGCGGGCTTGGACTGCGTGATCGATGTCGGCTGCGCCGAGGGCTACTACGCCGTGGGCTTGGCGCGGCGCATGCCTGGCGTCGAAATCCACGCTCGCGACACCGATTCCAGGGCCCAGGAAGCCTGCGCCGAACTCGCGCGCCGCAACGGCGTGGAGGCCCAGCTCAGGATCGGTGGCCCGTTCACGCCCGCGGACTTCCAGGCGTTCGCCCACCGCCGCTGCCTGGTGGTGTGCGACATCGAAGGCGCCGAGGACGACCTGCTTCGACCCGATCTCGCACCGGCCCTCGCCGGCATGAGCCTGATCGTCGAGAGCCACGAGTGCTACAAGCCCGGCCTCACCGACCGGCTGATCTCGCGTTTCGCCCCCACCCACGATATCGAGCGCTTCGAGATGGGGCCGCGCACCCTGCCGCTCCCCGACTGGTTCGCGCCGGCCAACCACATGGACCGCCTGATCGCCGTATGGGAATGGCGCGCCGGCCCGACGCCCTGGCTGGTGATGCGCCCGAAGGCGGGCTAGCCCCGCCGCTTGGCGATGAACGCCGCCTCCACCGACGGCGTGACCAGCCAGGAGATGTCCTCGCGCACCGCGTCCAGCTCCTTGGCCGTGCTGGACGAGACGTGCAGGAACGGCGCGTCGCAGATGAAGTGGACCACCGGGATCGTCGGGTCGAGCCGCCCGGCGACGCCGTGCAGATTGAACTCGTCGTTGAAGTCGCTGGCCTGCCGCAGGCCGCGCACGATGTGAGTCGCCCCGATGGCGCGGGCATGGCGGACCAGGCTCTCGCCCGTATACTCGCCAATTTCCAGCGCGCCGCCGAACAGCCGGTTGTCCGCCCCTCGCGCCTCGGGCCACAGCTCGACCACCGAGCTGGCGATCAGGCTCAGGCTTAGGGCGATGTCGAAGGCGCGCTGCTTGCGCGGGTTGGCGCCGATCGCGACATGGACCTCGTCGAAGGTCATCAGCGCCTTGCCGATGATGTCCAGGTGGCCGCGGGTGATCGGGTCGAACGAACCCGCATAGAGGGCCTTGGTCTTCTCAGGCT
>CAMFIW010000615.1 GCA_945952355.1 uncultured Phenylobacterium sp.
GAAGACCGAGACCCATGGACGCCGATCCCTTCGGAAGGCCCCGCGCGCATCGGCCCCGGTCTTCCCCTGCGGGGAAACCGTGATGACCGGCAGTAAGGTCACCTCGCCCGGTGTCTCAACCCCGCATGAAACCTTGGACGATGAGCTGTTCCGGGCCGTCGCCGATCCGCATCGCCGCGCCCTGCTGCAATTGCTGGTCGCCGGCCCGGCAACCGTCACCGACCTAGCACGCCGCCTCGCCGAGCCCCGCGCATTGACCGCCTATCACGCGGGGGTGCTGGTCGCTGCCGGGATCGCCGAGTGGCGCGGTCACTGGATCGCGGCCATCCCCGAGCGGCTGCGAGTCCTCAGCCACTACTTCGATGACGCCCTCCTGGGTGCGGCCCGTGGTGAAGCCAGAATCGCAGTGCAGAGGAGTGGCGATGGCGCCACGAAAGCCAGAAAACGGCGTCTAAGAACAATATCGGAAGCCAATGAGGCGCCGGACACCGACCCCGAAAACTTATGAATCTTCACCTGTTGCTTTTCACGCATCGTCCTATGCCTGGGCGCGACGTTGACCCACTTCCACCCCCGTTCGTAATTCCGTCATGACCGGCCGGGAAGCGGCCTGTTTGTTGTTCAGAGGGGAGCGGGGCCGTTCGGATCGGGCGGCGGCCGCGGAGGGATCCAGACCGTGAAAATGCAAACCTTGCGAGACCGCCTGCTGGCGTCCTCGATGATCTGCGGCGCCGTGCTCGCCGCCGTTGGCCCGGCCTATGCGGCCGACAACGCCACCGAAGTGACCGAAATCGTCGTCACCGGCACGCGCATCCCGACGCCGAACCTGACCAGCGTCTCGCCGGTCACCGCCATCGGCTCGGCCGACATCAAGGCGCAGGGCGTCACCCGCGTCGAGGACATGATCAACTCGCTGCCTCAGGCCTTCGCGGCCCAGGGCGGCCAGATCTCGAACGGCTCGAACGGCACGGCGACCGTCAACTTGCGAGCGCTCGGCCCGACGCGGACCCTGGTCCTGATCGACGGCCGGCGGGTGGGCCCGGGCAATCCGGCCTCGACAGGCGCCGGCGCCGTAACCAACCTGAACTTCATCCCGTCCAGCCTGGTCGAGCGCGTGGACGTGCTGACCGGCGGCGCCTCGGCCGTGTACGGCGCCGACGCCGTGGCCGGCGTGGTCAACTTCATCATGAAGAAGGACTTCGAGGGCGTGAAGATCGACGCCCAGTGGTCAACCTACCAGCATACGCAGCACAACGACGGTGTCGCCGCGATCGTCAGGGCCAAGGCCGCCACGGCGACGGATCCAAGCCAGTTCAAGCTGCCGAACAGCAACGTCCGCGACGGCGACGGCTCCGAAATCACCCTGACCATGGGCGTCAACGCGCCGGACGGTAAGGGCAACATCACCGCCTACGCCTCGTTCCGTCAGATCAATGCGGTCCTGGAGGCGAATCGCGACTTCTCGGCCTGCACGCTCAACTCGGGCGCCGTCTTCACCTGCGGAGGTTCGGGCACGGCGACGCCGGCGCGAGTCGGCGGCTTCACGGTCTCGGGCAACACCTTCCGCCCGCGCGATCCGATCGCGGACGTCTACAATTTCGGGCCGACCAACTTCTTCCAGCGGCCGGACGAGCGCTACACCCTCGGCGCGTTCGCCCACTACCAGATCGCCGACTGGGCCGAAGCCTATTCCCAGGTGATGTTCATGGACGACAACTCGGTCGCCCAGATCGCGCCGGGCGGCATCTTCGCTGGCTCGTTCAATATCAACTGCGACAACGCCCTGCTGACCCCGACCCAGGCGACGCAGCTCTGTGGCGCCAATGCCGGCGACCCGACCAAGGTGTTCAACGGCACGGTCGCCAAGCGGAACGTGGAGGGCGGCGGCCGCCTCAGCGGGTTCCGGAACGTTTCCTACCGCTACGTGATCGGCCTCAAGGGCAATCTCAGCGACAACTGGAACTACGACGCCTATCTCGACTACACCTCGACCACGGTCGAGGCGCCCCAGACCGCCTTCTTCCAGACCGCGCGCATCCAGAATTCGCTGATCGTGCGCCGCAACGCGGCCGGCCAGATCGTCTGCCAATCGGTGATCGACGGCTCCGACCCCGCCTGCGTGCCTTACAATATCTTCCAGGAAGGCAAGGTGACCCAGGCGGCGCTCAACTACCTTCAGGTCCCCTCCTATCGCGGCGGGAACGCGACCGAGCGGGTGGCGAACCTCACCTTCGGCGGCGACCTGACGCCCTACGGTGTCAAGTCGCCCTGGGCCAATGACGGGGTGGGCGTGGCGTTCGGGGCCGAATACCGGCGCGAGCACATCGATTTCCACTCGGACTTCGTCGCCCAGGCGGGCCTGCTGAACGGCTCGGGCGGCGCGCAGCCGCCGATCGACAAGTCCTTCGACGTCTATGAGATCTACGGGGAGGCGCGCCTGCCGATCGCCCAGGACAAGCCCTGGGCCAAGAGCCTGAACGTGGAACTGGCCTATCGCTATTCCGACTACTCGTATGGTGTCTCCACCAACACCTACAAGGTGGGAGGCGACTGGACGCCGATCGACGACCTGCGCCTGCGCGCCAGCTATCAGCGTGCGGTCCGCGCGCCAAACATCGTCGAGCTCTACGGCCCGCAGACGGTGGCCCTGAACGGCAATACCGACCCCTGCGCCGGGCTGCGGGCCGGCAATCCGCTCGTGGCCCAATGCGCCAAGGCCTTCAACCCTGTCTCTTATACACATCTGACGCTGCCGACGATATGCAGTGTGT
>CAMFIW010000616.1 GCA_945952355.1 uncultured Phenylobacterium sp.
GCCGGTCAGGATGGCGATGTCTTCCAGCATGGCCTTGCGGCGGTCGCCGAAGCCCGGAGCCTTGACGGCCGCGACGCGCAGGCCGCCGCGGAGCTTGTTGACCACCAGGGTGGCCAGGGCTTCGCCTTCGACGTCCTCGGCGATGATCAGCAGCGGGCGGCCCGACTGGACCACCGCTTCCAGCACCGGCAGCAGGGGCTGCAGCGAGGTCAGCTTCTTTTCGAAGAGCAGGATGAGCGGCTCTTCGAGATCGGCCTCCATCTTGTCGGCGTTGGTGATGAAGTAGGGCGACAGGTAGCCGCGGTCGAACTGCATGCCTTCGACGACGTCGAGTTCGGTCTCGGCGGTCTTGGCTTCCTCGACGGTGATGACGCCCTCGTTGCCGACCTTTTCCATGGCCTTGGCGATCATCTCACCGACTTCGGTGTCGCCGTTGGCGGAGATGGTGCCGACCTGGGCGATCTCGCTGTTGGCCGAGACCTTCTTGGCGTTGGCCTTGATCTCTTCGATGACCTTGGCGACCGCCTTGTCGACGCCGCGCTTCAGGTCCATCGGGTTCATGCCGGCCGCGACCGACTTCAGGCCTTCCACGACGATGGCTTGCGCCAGGACGGTGGCGGTGGTGGTGCCGTCGCCGGCCTTGTCGTTGGTCTTGGAGGCGACTTCGCGGATCAGCTGGGCGCCCAGGTTCTCGAACTTGTCAGCCAGTTCGATTTCCTTGGCGACCGAGACGCCGTCCTTGGTCGAGCGCGGGGCGCCGAAGGACTTTTCGATGACCACGTTGCGGCCCTTGGGGCCCAGGGTGACCTTCACCGCGTTGGCGAGGATGTCGACGCCGCGCAGCATCTTGTCACGCGCGTCGGAAGAAAAGCGAACGTCTTTGGCAGCCATGACGTCTTGCTCCTATCTGGGAATTACGATTGGCGGGGCGTCTTCGGCTTACTTGCCGACGATACCCATGATGTCGGACTCCTTCATGATGAGGAGGTCCTGGCCGTCGATCTTCACTTCCGTGCCCGACCACTTGCCGAACAGGACGCGATCGCCCTTCTTCACGTCCAGCGGGACGAGCTTGCCGGCTTCGTCACGGGCGCCCGAACCGACTGCGAGGATCTCGCCCTCCTGGGGCTTCTCCTTGGCGGTCTCGGGAATGATGATGCCGCCCTTCGTCTTCTCC
Organism: uncultured Phenylobacterium sp.; assembly: GCA_945952355.1. Lineage (GTDB taxonomy): Bacteria > Pseudomonadota > Alphaproteobacteria > Caulobacterales > Caulobacteraceae > Phenylobacterium. The sequence goes on from CAMFIW010000616.1 coordinate 1,178, forward strand.
TCGGAGTCGAGGCGGCGGACGACGACGCGGTCGTGCAGCGGACGGAATTTCATGGTGCTTTATCCTCTCGGCGACGCGCCGCTGGGCGCTGAAGCGATCCTGAACCATTGCTAGCACTCTCAAGAGGTGAGTGCTAACTGTGCCGGGAGATAAGCGGGCCATCCGGGTCTGTCAAGACGAGAACCCGACGAAAGGCTGAGGTCAGGGTTCCGTCGCCGACGCTCGGCATATAGGCGCACCGGCGGCCGAACGCCACCCCCGCCCTCTCGCCTCTGCACCCAAGCTTAACGCGCGAGCGGTACGGTCCCCCCCGACCGGCCGTGGCGACCCGACCGGCGATCTGCATGTCCCCGGGGCCCGTCTTGGCGCTGATTGCGAGCTTCCTGTTCAACGCCGTGGCCAATTTCGCGCTGGGTCTTCTCCTGGCGCGCTATCTCGGACCGCAGGCCTTCGGCGTCTTCGCCGTGGCGATGGCCGGCGCGGGCGCGCTCGCCGCCCCGGCGCTCGACTGGCTGCGGCACGCCGGCACGCGCTTCTATTCGGCCCGGTCGCGGACCGAGGCCCCGGAGGTCCGGGCCACCCTGGACGCGGCGGTCGCCGCCATCGCCGGGGCCCTGCTCACCGGCGCCGCTGCACTGGCCCTGTTCGCGCCCGCGGTGATCCACGACCCGGGCGTGGCGGCTCTCGCTCTCGTCTCCTGCGCGCTCGGGGGCCTCTTCGACTACGCCACCGCGCTCATGCGGGCCCGCTTCATGCAGCGCGACTATGCCGGGCTCGTCATTCTGAAGAACCTGCTCACCCTCGTCCCCATGCCCGTCGCCGCCGTCCTGACCGGGGACCCGCGGATCGTGCTCGCCGCCGGCTGCGTGGGGCAGGCCGTCTGCCTGGCCGTGGCGGTGATCCGGCTCGCCGATCCGGGCGTCCGGCTTGCCCTGGTCGACAAGGGCCTGCTGAGGCGGTTCGCCGTCTACGGCATGCCGCTGACCATGGCCGGCGGCCTCGCCATGGTGCAGGCCTTCTACAACCGCGGGGCGCTGGCCAGCCTGGCGGGCTACGCCGAGGCCGGCCGCTTCGCGCTGGCCTACGACATCGGCGTCCGGCTCGTCGCCGTCACCGCGATGGCGCTCGACGTGCTGCTGTTCCAGCTCGCCGTGCGGGCGGAAGCGGAAGGCGGCCGGGCAGCGGGCCTCGGCCAGGTGGCACGCAACCTCGGCACGGTGGTCGCCCTGCTCGCGCCGGTCACGGCGGGCTACGCCCTCGTCCTGCATCCGTTCGAAAGCGTGTTCATCGCGGCCGACTTCCAGGGCGCCTTCGCCGCCTACTCGCTGGCCCTGCTCCCCGGACTGGCCGCCTGGGCCTTCATGCAGTTCGGGCTGAGCCCCGCCTTCCAGATCACGGGATCGACCCTTCCCATGGCCGGGCCCAACCTCCTGGCGCTGGCGATCAACGTCGCGATGGGCTTCGTGCTCGCGCCGCAGATGGGACCGATCGGCCTCGCCCATGCCTTCTCGATCGGCATGATCGCGGGCCTCGCGTCGGCGGCGGGACTGGTGCGATGGCGGGCGCCGATCGACGTCCCGTGGCGCACCGT
>CAMFIW010000617.1 GCA_945952355.1 uncultured Phenylobacterium sp.
GTGCTGCTGTTCGGCCTGGTGTTCGGCAGCTACCTCATGTCGGGCGGCAATCTCGGCGTGATCATCGAGGCCGCCCCGCACGAACTGATGGCCATCGGCGGCGCCGGCATCGCGAGCTTCCTGATCGCCAACTCCATGCCCGTCATCAAGGGTGCTGGCGGCGGCATGGCCAAGGTGTTCTCGGGCCCGAAGTGGAAGGCCAGCGACTATCGCGACCTGCTCTCGCTGCTGTTCCTGCTGACCAAGACCATGAAGTCCAAGGGCGTGATCGCGCTCGAGAGCCACATCGAGAACCCCAAGGAGAGCTCGATCTTCTCCCGCTTCCCGAAGGTGACGAAGGACCACTTCGCGGTCGACTTCATCTGCGACACCCTTCGCATGATGACCATGAACCTCGAAGACCCGCACCAGGTCGAGGACGCCATGGAGAAGCAGCTCGAGAAGCATCACCACGAGGCGCTCGCCCCGGCCCATGCCATCCAGAACCTGGCCGACGCCCTGCCGGCCCTGGGCATCGTCGCCGCCGTGCTGGGCGTCATCAAGACCATGGGCGCGATCACCGAACCGCCAGAAGTCCTGGGCGCCATGATCGGCGGCGCGCTGGTCGGCACCTTTCTCGGCGTGTTCCTGGCCTATGGCATGGTCGGCCCGTTCGCGACCCGCATGAACGCGGTGATCGAGGAGGAAGGCGCCTACTACAAGATCATCCAGGCGGTCCTGGTCGCGCACCTGCACGGCAACGCCGCCCAGATCTCGGTCGAGATCGGCCGCGGCAACGTTCCCAGCGGCGCCCAGCCGAGCTTCCTGGAGCTGGAAGCAGCACTTTCGGCGATCCCGGCGGAGGGGTAGACTCCGAAGGTCCTCCACCGTTGGGGGAGGACCTGGGCGCCGTCATCGCAGCGGCCGCAGCCTGTTCACGTGGCCCATCTTTCGGCCGGGCTTGGCGTCGCGCTTCCCGTAGAGATGCAGCCGCGCCTCGGGCTCGGCGGCGAGCTTCGCCCAGACCAGGGCCTCTTCGCCCAGCAGGTTGGCCATCTCCACCCGCGCCAGGGCGTGGGTCGGACCCAGCGGCCAGCCGGCGACGGCGCGAATGTGCTGCTCGAACTGGTCGACCTCGCAGCCGTCCATCGTCCAGTGGCCGGTGTTGTGGACCCGGGGCGCGATCTCGTTGACCAGCAGCCGGCCGTCGGCGAGTTCGAACAGCTCCACTCCGATCACGCCCACATAGTCGAGCCCGGCCAGGATCTGGGCGGCGATGCGTTCGGCCTGAGCGGCGATCTTCGGCGTCACTTCCGCCGGGGCGAGGGTCCGGCGCAGCACCCCGCCCTCATGGTGGTTCTCGGCCAGGGGATAGACCGCGATCCCGCCGTCGCGGCCGCGTGCGGCGATCACCGACAACTCGCGCACGAAGGCGGCGGGCGCCTCGACGATCACCGGCTTGCCGCCCAGGGCCTCAAATGCGGCGGCGGCGTCCGCCACGTGCTCGACCCAGCGCTGGCCCTTGCCGTCATAGCCATCGCGGCGGGTCTTCATCAAGGCGGGCGCGCCGATGTGCGCCAGGGCCTCGGTGGCGGTCTCGCGGCTGTCCGCCTCGGCGAAGGCGACCGTGGCGACCCCGGCGGCGTTCAGGAACGTCTTCTCGTCGACGCGGTCCTGGGCCACCGCCAGCGCGCGGGGGCCGGGCGCGGTCTTGGCGCCCGCGGCCGCCAGTCGTTCCAAGGCGGCCGCCGGCACATTTTCGAACTCGAAGCTGATCACGTCGGAGACCCGCGCCAGGTCGGCAAGGCCTTCCGGGTCGTCATAGGCGGTGGTGATCACACGGGCCGCGACGCGCCCGGCCGGGCAATCGGCCTCGGGGTCGAGGATGGCCACGTCGAAGCCCAGCCGGCTCGCGGCTTGGGCCAACATGCGGCCGAGCTGGCCGCCGCCGAGGATGCCGATGGTGGAGCCGGGGGGAAGCGGGAACATGGAGGGGATCAGGCGTCCTCGACGGTCTCGGCCACGCTCTCGGAGAGCCTGCGGCTGTAGGCGGCGACGCGCTGGGCCAGGTCCGGATCGGACACAGCCAGGATCCGCGCCGCGAGCAGGCCGGCGTTCTTGGCGCCCGCCTCGCCGATCGCCACGGTCGCCACCGGAATGCCGGCCGGCATCTGGACGATGGACAGAAGACTGTCCATTCCCTTGAGGGCCTTGGATTCCACCGGCACCCCGATCACCGGCAGGTCGGTCATCGACGCGGTCATGCCGGGCAGGTGGGCGGCGCCGCCGGCCCCGGCTATGATCACCTTCACGCCCGCGCCCTGCGCGCCCTTCGCAAAGTCGTACATCCGATCGGGCGTGCGGTGGGCGGAGACCACCTTGGCCTCCCAGGCCACGCCGAGGGCGTCGAGATTGTCGGCGGCGCCCTTCATGGTGGGCCAGTCGGAACGGCTACCCATGATGATCGCGACGGGCGCAGACTTGGCGCTCATGAACAGAGAGTCCTCGCCGTTCGAAAGAACGGCCATTCTATAGTTTCGGGCGTCTCTCGCGCCGAACCGGCGACCACTTCGGCGGAGACGCCCGCGGCGGAAAGGCGCGGAGTATAGGCGCCGGCTTTGCGTGGGCAACCAAGCACGGTTAGGATTCTTAACGCAGCGAGTTCCTCGCTGATTCTGGAACGAACCCATGAAGGTCTCCGGCGCCCGGAACGAGCCCTTTTCGACGATCCGCAAGCGCAATCTGGCGCGAGCGGGCGCCGAGGTTTCGGCCTATGCCAGCCCCCCCT
>CAMFIW010000618.1 GCA_945952355.1 uncultured Phenylobacterium sp.
GCTGGACGCCGACGCCGAGGCTCTCGGCAAGCCCTACTACCGCCTCTCGGAATTCACCGAGCCCTGCATCAGTCCGGACCAGCGATGGTTCGCCTGGGGCGCGGACGAGGCCGGCGACCAGCACTTCCGTCTCTATGTCCGCAACCTGGAAACCGGCCTCGTCGCCCCGGCGATCGAGCACGGCTATGGCGGCTTCGCCTTCTCGCCGGACTCCCGCTTCCTTTACTGGGTGTTCCGCGACCCCCTGAGCCGACCGACCAAGGTCTTCCGCCGTCCGGTCGGGGGCGGCCCCGACGAGCTGGTCTACGAGGAGGCCGATCCCGCTTTCTTTCTCCAAGTCGAGCCCGGGACGGACGAGGCGATTCAGCTCAAGGTCCACAACGGCGAAGCCGACGAGATCTGGCTGGTCGGCGACGGCGCACCGCCCATGCGCCTCGCACCGCGCGCGGACGGCATCCACTATGACGTGGTGGCCTGGGGCGGCGACCTGATCATCCGCACCAATGCCGATGGCGCTTTTGACTTCAAGCTGATGCTGGCCGATCCCGCGCAACCAGAGCGCGCCGCCTGGCGCGAGTGGGCGCCGCACCGGCCGGGCTGCTTCATCGCCGAGGTCCGCGCCTTCGGCGATCGTCTGGTCAGCATGGAATGGCGCGACGCCAATCCGCACCTCGTCATCCGAGACCGGGCCGGTCGTGAGGTCGCGCCCGAATTTCCCGAGCCCGCCCGGTCTCTCGAGCTGTCCGGCGCTGGCGCGACGCCAGGGACGGTACGATGCCTCTACCAGTCGCCGCGGACACCGCCGACCTGGATCGACTTCGACCTGGCGACGGGCGAACGCAGGGCGCAGACCACAGGCGCGCCGGAAGGTTTCTCCTCGTCCGACTACCGGGTCCACCGGCTCGAGGCCCAGGCGGCCGACGGAGAGCTCGTGCCGCTCACCCTGCTGACCTCCACTGCGCCAGGCGGACCGCGTCCGCTCTACATGTATGGCTACGGTTCCTACGGCTATTCGGTCGAGCCGACGTTCTCGCCCGCCCATCTGGCGTTGGTGGATCGCGGAATGAACGTCGCCATCGCCCATATCCGTGGCGGCGGCGAACGCGGGCCGCGCTGGTTCGAGCAGGTCATCGGCGTCGGCAAGAAGACCAGCATCACGGACTTCATCGCCTGCGCCGACCATCTCGCGGAGATGGGGGTGACGAAGGCCGGCCAGATCGTCGGCCACAGCCTGTCGGCCGGTGGGATCGTCATCGGCGGCTCGGCGAACCTGCGGCCCGACCTGTGGGCCGGACTCATCAACCAGGTTCCGTTCGTCGATGTGCTGACCTCGCTGCACGACGAGACCAACCCCTTGATCCCCGCAGCTTTCGCGGTCTGGGGCGATCCCTCGGATCCGGCCGTCTTCGACTATGTCGCCAGCTATTCCCCCTACGAGAACGTGACGGCCCAACCCTATCCCGCGGTGCTCGGCTATGGCGGCCTGCTCGACAACCGCGTCGGCTATTGGGAGCCCGCCAAGTGGGTCGCCCGCCTGCGCGACCGGACCACCTCGGCGCGGCCAGCCCTGTTGAAGATCGATATGACCGCCGGCCACCAGGGCCATGCCGGACCGCAGGCGGAGGCCGAGCGCGCCGCCATGTTCAACGCCTTCGCGCTGTGGGCCGTGGGGCTCGCGCCATGAGCGATCGGGCGGCAGCCAGGCGGGAGGCGGCGGAACGGCGACGCACGCCGCTCGGCCTCGTCACGAAGTCCGCCTATGGGGCCGGCCAGATGGTCGACGCCTTCGTCTCCAGCGCCATCAACCTGTTCCTGTTCTTCTACCTTACCGCCGTCTGCGGCCTGTCGGGCGCGCTGGCCGGCTCGGCGGTGTTCGCGGCCCTGGTCGTCGACGCGGTGGTCGATCCGCTGGTCGGCTCGCTCTCGGACAATGCCCGGTTCAAGGCAGGTCGACGCCACCCCTTCATGATCGCCTCTCTGGGCCCCCTGGCGCTTGGTCTCGGCCTGCTGTTCTCCCTGCCCCACGGCCTGCTGGGGCCTGCCGCATTCGCCTATGTGGTGGCGATCTCGGTGCTGGCCCGCGCGGCGCTGTCCGCCTTCATGGCGCCCTATGCCGCCCTCGGTCCGCAGCTGCCCGACGACTATGTCGAGCGCTCAAGCGTCGTCTCCTACCGCCTGTTCTTCGGCACCCTGGGGTCGGTCGCCTGCATGGTGATGGGCGCCCTGATCTTCTTCCCCGGCGCGCATGGCCTTTCTCAGCGGGCCGCCTACGCCCCGTTCGCCTGGACCGCCGCAGCCTTCGTCGCCGTATTCGGACTTCTCGCTTCCGCCGGCACGCTGAAGGCGCGCGATCGCTTGCACCCACCCGCCGAGTCACCTGGCGGGCCTCTGCCCCAGCTCGTCCAGGGGCTCGCCGAGCTCGGCCGCAATGGCAGCTTCCTCGCCCTGTTCGGCTGCGAAGTGATCTATTTCGTGGCCCTCGGCGTCAGCAACACCCTGACCTTCCACGCCTATTCGTTCTTTTGGAAGCTGCCCCAGAACTTCAGCCAATGGGTGATCGTCGCCAGCTGCATCGGCGCCCCTGCCGGGGTCCTGCTCAACCGCTTCGTCTCGCCCCGGTTCGAAAAGCGCGACACCGTCGTGTTTTGCATCATCTTCAGCGCGCTGCTGCAGGCGGCACCCCCACTGTCGCAGTTGCTCGGACACGCGCCCGACGGCGTCGTGCTGCAGGGCGTGCTGCTGAGCGTCAGCGCCATCGTCG
>CAMFIW010000619.1 GCA_945952355.1 uncultured Phenylobacterium sp.
TGTGACGAACACGAGGACGAGGTCGAGGTCTGCGTCGCCCCCTTCCGCGACTTCTGCGGCCGCATCGCCTTCGCCGGTCCGATCCGCACCGTCCGCTGATTCGAGGACAACTCGGCTGTGAAGGCCCTGCTGGCCGAACCGGGCGAGGGCTGTGTCCTGGTGGTCGATGGCGCAGGCTCCCTGCGCCGAGCCCTGGTCGGCGACATGCTAGCCGGAGACGGGGCCAAGAACGGCTGGGCCGGGATCGTCGTCAACGGCGCGGTGCGCGACACCGCCGTGCTCGCCACCCTCGACATCGGCATCAAGGCCCTGGGCTCGATCCCCATGCGTGGGATCAAGCGCGGCGAGGGCGTGGTCGACACGCCTGTCGCCTTCGGCGGCGTCGTCTTCGTTCCGGGCGACATGCTGCACGCCGACGAGGACGGCGTGGCGGTGCTGCCGGCCGACTGATCGCGGCCCAGCGTCACAGGACTTGCACTGACGGGGACGCATGAGTAGGTTCCGCCCCTCGCGCTCGGCGGGCCTTCCAAAAGAGGCCTCCAGACGGCTCCGGAGAGGTGGCTGAGTGGTCGAAAGCACCGCACTCGAAATGCGGCGTACCTTTACGGGTACCGTGGGTTCGAATCCCACCCTCTCCGCCATCCTGCCTCGCGCGACGCGCTTCGCGGGATCGACCGCCAGACCGGCCTTCGCCGCAAGACGCCCCTCGAAGGCTTAGCGCAGACGGGCGGCGCTTACCGTGTCATCCAGGGCTTCGACCTCGACGACGAATGCGCCGCGGCCGCCTGCTCGCGCTGGAACCGTCCGCCGCGCGGAGGCTTCGGCTTGGCCGCGATGGCCGCCTTCTTGAGGCGCAGGGCCCGCTGGATCGGGGTCTCGTCGACGGGATCGTCGGCCATGTCTGCGTCCTCCGGGGGCTCGCGCGACTTTAGCCGGACGTGGGCGGCGCCGCCATCCGAAGCCTTCCCGCGCGTTCCGTCAATACTTGCAGTTGCGCGGAAAATGTAAGTCGATTTTGACTTGAATCGGACTCGCCGAAATGGTCCCGCTTGTTCACCTGTTGCTTTAACGGAACAGTATCCCCGCGCGAGATACCGTCGGTACTATGACGCGTTTCTCGTTGCCATACGCCGAGAAGGTCGCCCCGCCGCGACGGCGCTGGACGGTCTGGCGAGTGTTCGTCTGGACCCTGCTGGGCTCCAGCGTGGTGTTCTGGGCCGGCGCCCTGATGGGCCACTGATCAGGCGTTTGCGGTCCGCCGACCCGCCACCCGGCTGAACGCCCAGAGGACCAGGCTCGCCGCCACCGCCGCCAGGGTCGGCAGGCGCAGGCCGGCGTCCGCCGTCATCATCACCCAGACACAGAACGCGCCGCCGCCCAGGGCCGCGATCCGCGCGCCCCAGCGGCTGGCTGGCCGCTCGAAGCCCGAGGCCAGCCGCAACAGACTCGCCGCGCACAGCAGGTAGAGGATCATCGACAGCATCACGGACACATTGATCAGGATGGCGAACTGGGCGCCCAGGGTCGGCGAGGCGCTGGCCAGGGTGGCCAGGGTCATCAGAATCGCGGCGACGACGACATCGCGGGTCGGGCGCGGGCTCTGTTGGGAGCCGGACGCGAACCTCGGCAGGTAGCCGGCCGCAGCGCCGCAGCGCCCGGTCTCCGCGGTCAGCAGGATCCAGCCACCCAGCGTGCCGGTCGCCTTCGAGAAGGCGCAGAAGGCGACGAGCGCGGCGGCCAGCGGCCCCGCCACCTGGCGGATCGCGTCGGCGAAGGGCGCGGTGGACGCGGCCAGGGCCTTGGCGGGCAGGAGACCCATGACGGCCGTCGAGGCGGCCATGTAGACCGCCGCCGACAGCAGCACCCCGCCCACCGCCGCGATCGGCAGGTTGCGACGTGGATTGTCGATCACCCGGGCGGCCACATTGGCGCTCTCCAGGCCCAGATAGGCCCAGAAGACGGGCGTCACCGCCGTGCTCCAGGCTGCGCCATCCGGCTTGCCGCTAACGTTCCACGAGGCCTCGAAGATGTGGGCGTCGAAGGCGTAGAGCCCGACCCCCGTGGCCAGCAGGATCGGCGCGAGGCCGAGGATCAGGGTCGCCCCGCCGATCCGGGCCACCAGCTTCGGTCCCACCATGTTGGCCAACGACAGCAGCCATACCGCCGCGATCGTGGCGATCAGGGAAGTGGTCGGTCCGTGCAGGGCGGGAAAGAAGAAACCCAGATAGCCCACCGCCGCCACGGCGATGGCGCTGGTCCCGATCCAGAGGTTTAGCCAGTAGGCGAACCAGCTCAGGTGCCCCAGCGCCGGATGCAGGGCCTCGGCGGCGTAGTCGACCACGCCATCGGCCTGCGGCCGCAGGGCGCCCAGGAGCCCGAACACCACGGCCAGCAGCACCGCCCCGGCCGTGGCCACGATCCAGGAAATGATGGTGATCGAGCCGACCGCCCCGAGCGTGGCCGGCAGCAGGTAGACGCCCGAGCCGATCATGTTGCCGGCGCACAGCACCACGGCGGCCAGCAGGCCCAGCCTCTGGGCGGGCGGCGGGACCTCGCTCAAGCGGCCTCGGCCCCGGCGTGGACCTCGGCGATCCGGCCCTGGAACCAGGCGACCCCGTCCTCGTGGCGCGGCGACAGCACGCCCGCCTCGTAGATCCCGGCGTCGAGGTTCCGCTGGACGGCCTCGCAGATGAACTTGTCCTCGGCGGTGAGCGTGTCGGAGGCGGCGAGCACCGCGTCCATGTCCGCCGTC
>CAMFIW010000620.1 GCA_945952355.1 uncultured Phenylobacterium sp.
TGTCAGTGGTGTAGTACTCGACATTGCTCATGCTCTCGACGCCGCCGGCCACGACCACGTCGGCGACGCCGGTCTGGACCATCATGGCCGCGTCGATCACGGCCTGCAGGCCCGAGCCGCAGCGGCGGTCGAGCTGATAGCCCGGCACGCTGATCGGCAGGTCCGCCGCCAGCGCCGACCAGCGCGCGATGCAGGGCGCCTCGCCCGAGCCGTAGCCCTGGGCGAAGATCACGTCGTCGATCTTCTCGGGGTCGATCTTGGTCCGCGCGACCAGCTCGCGCAGGATCACCGCGCCGAGGTCGCCGGCCGTCATGCTGGCCAAGCTGCCTTGGAACTTGCCCACGGCGGTGCGGATGGGCGAGACGATGGCGGCGCGCTTCATGGCGGTTCCTTCCCGAGACTGATCCTCGGTCAGTGGGCCGCCGGCCTGCTTGGGTCAAGATGCCCCTAGCGGAAACGAGAAAGGGCGCGACGTCGCCGTCGCGCCCTTCCCGAACTCGAAACCTCTTCAGGCGGCTCAGGCGCCGATCGAGGAGGTGTCCACCTTGAAGCCCGGGCCCATCGTCGAGGACAGGCTGATGCGCTTGATGTAGGTGCCCTTGGCGCCGGTCGGCTTGGCCCGGTTCAGGGCGTCGACCAGAGCGCGCACGTTGGCCAGCAGGGCTTCCTCGGTGAACGAGGCCTTGCCGATGCCGGCGTGGATGATGCCGGTCTTTTCGGTGCGGAACTCGATCGCGCCGCCCTTGGCGTCCTTCACGGCTTGGCCGACGTTCGGCGTCACGGTGCCGACGCGCGGGTTCGGCATCAGGCCGCGCGGGCCCAGCACCTTACCCAGACGGCCGACGAGGGCCATCATGTCCGGCGTGGCGATCACGCGGTCGAAGTCCATGAACCCGCCCTGGATGCGCTCGACCAGGTCCTCGGCGCCGACGACGTCGGCCCCGGCGGCGGTGGCCTCGGCGGCCTTGGCGTCCTTGGCGATGACCGCGACGCGGACGTCACGGCCGGTGCCGGAGGGCAGCGAGACGACGCCACGGACCTGCTGGTCGGCGTGGCGCGGGTCGACGCCCAGATTGACGGCGATCTCGACCGACTCGTCGAACTTCGCCTTGGCGTTTTCCTTGACCAGCTTCACGGCCGCTTCGACGGCGTGGGTGGCGGTGCGGTCGCCCGTGAAGGCTTGAACGCGCTTGGGTTGCTTCGCCATCTCTTAGGCCTCCACGATCTCGAGGCCCATCGAACGGGCGCTGCCTTCGATGATCTTGGCCGCGGCGTCGACGTCGTTGGCGTTCAGATCCTTCATCTTCTTCTCGGCGATCGCGAGCAACTGGGTGCGCGAGATCTTGCCGGCGACTTCCCGGCCCGGGTTCTTCGAACCGGACTTCAGACCCAGCGCTTCCTTGATGTAGTGCGTGGCCGGCGGGGTCTTGGTGATGAAGGTGAAGGACTTGTCCTGGTAGACGGTGATCACCGTCGGCAGGGGCGTGCCCTTGGCTTCCTTCTCGGTGCGGGCGTTGAACTCCTTGCAGAAGCCCATGATGTTGACGCCGCGCTGGCCGAGCGCCGGCCCGATGGGCGGCGAAGGCGTGGCGGAGCCCGCGGGCACCTGCAGCTTGATATAGCCCAGAATCTTCTTGGCCATCTTTCTCCTCATGTGGCCGGAGGCCCGGCCGGTTTGAGCCGTGGTGCGGGGCTAGCTTGGCCTCCCCTCCCACGGATTTGATCCCGCCCCGCGGATGCGGGGCCGGGCCGTATAGACGAACTAGGCGGTCTTTTCCACCTGGTTGTATTCGAGCTCCACCGGGGTGGCGCGACCGAAGATCGAGACGGTGACGCGCAGGCGGGCGCGCTCCTCGTCGACCTGTTCCACCGAGCCGTTGAAGCTGGCGAACGGGCCGTCGGTGACCCGCACGGTCTCGCCGATCTCGAAGGTGATGGTCGGCTTCGGCCGCTCCACGCCCTCTTCGATGGCGCCGATGATGCGGGCGACTTCGCGTTCCGAGACGGGCTGCGGCTTGTTCTGGCTACCCAGGAAGCCTGTCACCTTCGGGGTGTTCTTGATGAGGTGGTAGGCCTCGTCGGTGAGTTCCATCTTCACCAGCACGTAGCCCGGGAAGAACTTGCGCTCGGCGTTGACCTTCCGGCCGCGACGAATCTCAACCACGTCCTCGGTCGGAACCAGGATGTCGGAGAAGTTCTCGTCCAGGCCCTGGGCGTGAGCCTGTTCGCGGATCGACTCTGCGACCTTCTTCTCGAAGTTCGAATAGGCGTGGACGATGTACCACTTGTGCCGCGGATTGGCGGCGACGGGAGCTTCGGCGTTCATCTCTCTTATCCCCCGTTGGCGAGCTTGAGGATCAGGGCCATGCCGGTCCCGAACACCCAGTCGATCAGCCACAGGAAAGCGGCGGCCATGACCACCATGATCGCGACCATCACCGAGGTGATCCAGGTCTCCTTGCGGCTCGTCCAGGTGATCTTGCGCGCCTCGGCGCGGACCTCGCGGGCGAACTGAGCGATACTGGTCTTCTTCTTCGGCGCGTCGGGCGTCTGGGCGAGCGCCGACGCCGGCGCGATCGCCGCGGCCGTCTTGGCGGCGCGGTTACGCATGGCTTGCGGGTTGGAGCCCGGTTTCCTGGCCATCGAGCGGTCTCGACACTCTCTTCAATTGGGCGGCAGACCTCCGCGCCCCGGTCTGACTTAGTTACAGATTGGCAGTAGTGGAGGGACGCGCACCCCCGACCCACGGCTT
>CAMFIW010000621.1 GCA_945952355.1 uncultured Phenylobacterium sp.
CCCGACCTCGTGGCCCTCCAGCTTGTTCACCCCCACCACCAGCACGCCGCCCGCTATCACCACCGCCTTCCCGAACCCGCGCCCGACCATCACCCCGCCGACCAGGCCGGGCCCGGCGGTCGCCGCCACGCCCGACAGCTCGCCATAGGACAGACCCGCCTCGCCCAGCGCCTGGGCGACGATCCCGTCGATCGACTCCACATGCGCGCGCGCGGCGATCTCCGGCACCACCCCGCCATAGGGCGCATGGGCCGCGATCTGCGAGCCGACCACCGAGGACAGCACCTCCACATGGCCGGTCGCGTCACGGCGCACCACGGCCGCGGCGGTCTCGTCGCAGCTGGTTTCGATGCCGAGGACGGTCAGGATGCTCATGCGGGGCGGTTGCGGCCTTTGGGTCCGTCCTGTAGCAGGCGGGCGTCTGAACTTGCCGAGGTAGCCTTCCAGCCGTGCCCACGCAACCGCCCGTCCGGATCGGGGCCCGAGGCTCCAAGCTCTCCCTGGCCCAGGCCGGCCACATGCAGCGCCGTATCGCCGCCGCCCTCGGCGCCCCGCCGGAGGAGGCCGACCGCGTCGCCCCCATGGTGATCATCACCACCACAGGCGACCGCGTGCAGGACCGCCGGCTGCTGGAGATCGGCGGCAAGGGCCTCTTCACCAAGGAGATCGAAGAGGCGTTGCTGGAGGGCCGCATCGACTGCGCCATCCACTCGCTGAAGGACATGCCGGCCGAATGCCCGCCCGGCCTGACCATCGCCGCCATCCCCGAGCGCGAGGATCCGCGCGACGCCTTCCTCAGCCTCAAGGCTGACAGCCTGGAGGACCTGGCTGAGGGCGCCCGCCTCGGCACCGCCTCGCTGCGCCGCCAGGCCCAGTCCCTGCACCGCCGTCCGGACCTCGACGTCCAGATGCTGCGCGGCAATGTCGACACCCGGCTGGCCAAGCTCCAGGCCGGCGAGGCCGACGCCATCCTGCTCGCCCTGTCCGGCCTGAAGCGCCTGGGCCTGGGCCACCTGCCCAAGAGCCTGATCGATCCTGTCGCCGTGCCCCCTGCTCCCGGCCAGGGCGCGCTCGCCATCGAGACCCGAATCGCCGACCAGGACGCGGCTTGGCTGGAAGCGATCCGCTGCCGCGACACCACCTTGGCGGTGGCCGCCGAGCGCGGCGCGCTCGCCGCGCTGGAAGGCTCCTGCAAGACCGCCATCGGGGCCCACGCCCGGCTGGATGGCGAGCGCCTGTCGCTGATCGTCGAAGCCCTGTCGCCCGACGGCCGCCACCGCTTCCGGCGTTCGGGCGAGGTGGCGCTGGGCGCCGCGGCCCATGACCAGGCGCGGGCGCTCGGCCTCGACCTCGGCCGCCAGATCCAGGCCGAGGGCGGCGACCTCATCGCTTTGCCCGACTAGCTTCACCGTCTAGGGTTGCGCGGCCGTGCCCAAGCCCAAGCCCATCAGCGAACGAAAGCGGACCATCTGGGTCACCCGCGCCCAGCCGGGCGCCGACCAGACCGCCGAACGCGTCCGGGCGCTCGGGCACGAGGTCCTGGTCGCGCCCCTGCTGGAGGTGCGGGCGGTGGCCCCGGACGGCATCGACCTTGCGGGCGTCGGGGCGTTGGCCTTCACCAGCGCCAACGGAGTGCGCGCGTTCACGGACCAGTCCTCGTCGCGGAACCTGCGGGTGTTCGCGGTCGGCGCGGCCACCGCGCGGGCCGCGCGAGAGGCCGGGTTCAAGAACGTCCTGTCCTCCGATGGCGACGTCTCGGCCCTGGCCGAGGGGATCGTCGCGCGGAAGGGCGAATTGCGCGGGGGCGTGGTCCTGCATCCCGGCGCCGCGGAGCCGGCCGGCGACCTCGCCGGCGCCCTGGCGACCCAGGGCGTGTTGCTGCGCCAGCTCGCGCTCTACGACACCGTCGCCTCCGAACTCTCCGAGGACGACCGCGCCCGATTGCCGGAGGTCGACATCGCCCTGCTGCACTCGCCCAAGGCGGCCAGAGTGCTGGCGCGCATGGCCCGGTCCGATCCCATGCCGAAGCTGCGGGTGCTGGCGCTGTCCAAGGCGGTGTTGCAACCTCTCGGCCGGACCCGGCTCGCGGCGAAAGCCTTCGCGCCATTCCCCCTCGAAGCCGCGCTGTTGAATCTGATAGACCGCACACCATGAGCGCCGATCCGGATCCCGCCGAGCTGCCTCGCGATCCCGCCGACTACGCGCGGCCCCGCCTGATGGGCGTCGGCTTCTGGGCGATGATCGCGCTCGCCGTCGTCTGCGTGGCCGCCGGAGCCGGCATCGCCACGTTCGGGGCGCGGCTTTGGCCGGCGAAGCCTGCGCCCGCCGCGGCCCCCCTCGCCCCCGCCGCCCAGGCGCCCGCGCCGAAGAGCCTCGCCGCCCAGCTCGCCGAGACGGCGCCGCCACCGGCCGCGCTCGCACCTGACGCCGGCGAGATCGCCGTCCTGAAGAGCCGCATCGACGATCTGCAGGCCGCCCAGGCCAAGACCGCCCAGACCGCCGCCTCCGCCCTGGCCGCCGCCACCCTGCTGGAGGCGGCCCAGACCTCGCGCCCCTTCGCCGACGAGCTGACCGCGCTCGAGACCCTGACGCCGCCCTCGCCCGAACTGCGCGCCCTTCGACCCCTCGCCGCGGCCGGCGCCCCCAGCCGCGCCGCCCTGGCCGTCGAGTTCCCGGAATACGCGGCCCGCGCCGCCGGCGCCGCCCGCGCCTCCGGACTGGGCGGGGACCTGTGGAGCCGCCTCAAGGG
>CAMFIW010000622.1 GCA_945952355.1 uncultured Phenylobacterium sp.
GCTCGAACTGATGAACGAGCCTGGCTATCTGGAGAACATCGGCGACCGCGGCGTCACCGACCTCGCCACGGCGCGGGGCTATATCGAGAAGGGGCCGCAGGCGAGCTATGCGGCCCACGGCTTCGGCCTGTGGCGCGTGGTGGACAAGGCTTCGGGCGAGCCGGTCGGCATCTGCGGCCTCTTGCAGCGCGACGTGCTGGAAGATCCGGACGTCGGCTACGCCTTCCTGTCGCGCACGGAGGGGCGAGGCTACGCCACCGAGGCGGCGCGCGCGGCGGTGGACCATGGCCGCAAGGCGCTGGGCCTGGGGCGGATCGTGGCCATCACCACGCCGGAAAACGCCGCCTCGCAGCGGGTCCTGGAGAAGATCGGCTTCGCCTATTCCGGCCGCATCCAGCTCCCCACGCATGGGGGCGAGAGCGCCTATTTCATCTCGGACGGCTAGGCGCCCAGCATCCGCGCGGCCACCGGGGCGAAATAGGTGATCACGCCGGCCGCGCCAGCCCGCTTGAAGGCGCCCAGGCTCTCCATGATGGCGCGGTCCTCGTCGAGCCAGCCGTTGCCGGTCGCCGCCTTGATCATCGCGTACTCGCCGGAGACCTGGAAGGCGAAGGTCGGCATGCGGAAGGCCTCGACCACCCGCTGGACGATATCGAGATAGGGCATGCCCGGCTTGACCATGACCATGTCGGCGCCCTCGGCGATGTCCAGCGCCACCTCGCGCAGGGCCTCGTCCGAATTGGCGTTGTCCATCTGGTAGGTCTTCTTGTCGCCCGGGTTGTCGACCGAGCCCGTGCCGAGCTTTCCCGAGCCGATCGCCTCGCGATAGGGGCCGTAGAAGGCCGAGGCGTACTTGGCGGCGTAGGACATGATCATCACGTCCTGGTGGCCCGCGCCCTCCAGCGCCTGGCGAAGCGCGCCGCAGCGGCCGTCCATCATGTCGGAGGGGGCCAGGATGTCGGCGCCGGCCTCGGCCTGCATCAGGCCCTGGGCGACCAGCTTCTCGATGGTCGGATCGTTGAGGATGCGGCCGTTCTCGATCACGCCGTCATGGCCGTGGTCGGTGAAGGGGTCGAGCGCCACGTCGCACATGATCCCGACCTCGGGGGCCGCGTCCTTCATGGCCTTGACCGCGCGGGCGACCACGCCGTCGGGATCGAGGGCCAGGGTCCCGGCGGCGTCCTTCTTGGCGCCGTCGATGTGCGGGAAGACGGCGATGGCCGGAATGCCCAGCTTCTTCGCCTCGACGGCGGCCTTGGCGCATTCGGCGACCGACAGGCGGCTGACGCCCGGCATCGAGGCGACGGGAACCTGGCCTTCGCCCTCGTGGACCACCATCGACCAGATCAGGTCGGCGGGGGTCAGGACCGTCTCGCGGACGAGGCGGCGGATCCAGTCGGCCTGGCGCAGTCGGCGCAGGCGCAGGGCGGGGTAGGCGGCAAGCGGGGCGGGGCTCATGAGCGGGAAGTGACCCATCGACCGGCGCGATGCAAGTCCGCGGGGGCGTTGACAGCTTGCGTGGCCGGAGCGAGTTCAGCCGAACCGCTTCGAGGTCCCCCGTTTTCGAGGTTCCTATGGATTTCAACCTGACCGACGACCAGCGCGCGATCGAGGACGCCGCGCGGGTGTTCGCCGACGAGGAACTGGCGCCCCATTCCGCCCGCTGGGACGAGGAGAAGCACTTCCCGGTCGAGGTGATGCGCAAGGCGGCCGAGCTGGGTTTCGCCGGGCTCTATGTGCGCGAGGACGTGGGCGGCTCGGCGCTGGGCCGGCTCGACGCCTCGATCGTGTTCGAGCAGCTCTCCCAGGGCGACGTGTCCACCGCGGCCTTCCTGTCGATCCACAACATGGCGTCGTGGATGATCGACCGGTTCGGGTCCGAGGACCTGCGCCAGCGCTACCTGCCGCGCCTTACCACCATGGAGCTGATCGCCAGCTACTGCCTGACCGAGCCGGGCTCGGGGTCGGACGCCGCGGCGCTGACGACGACGGCGAAGAAGGACGGCGACCACTACCTCCTGAGCGGATCGAAGGCCTTCATCTCGGGCGCGGGCGTGTCGGACATCTATGTCCTGATGGCGCGGACCGGCGGACCGGGCGCCAACGGCGTCTCCGCCTTCGTGATCGAGAAAGCCTGGGCCGGCGTGTCGTTCGGGGCCAACGAGCGGAAGATGGGGTGGAACTCGCAGCCGACCGCCCAGGTGAACCTCGACAATGTCCGCGTGCCGGAGGCCAACCGGATCGGCGCCGAGGGCGACGGTTTCCGCTTCGCCATGGCGGGGCTGGACGGCGGGCGGATCAATATCGCCTCCTGCTCGCTCGGCGGGGCGCAATGCGCGCTGGACGCCGCCAAGGCGCACCTGGAGACCCGCAGGCAGTTCGGCCAGGCGCTGAAGGAATTTCAGGGCCTGCAATGGCGGCTGGCGGACATGGCGACCGAGCTCGACGCCGCCCGCCTGATGGTGCGCCGCGCGGCCAATGCGCTCGACAACCGCGATCCGAAGGCCACCCAGTACTGCGCCATGGCCAAGCGGTTCGCGACCGACGCCGGGTTCGAGGTCGCCAACCAGGCGCTGCAGCTGCACGGCGGCTATGGCTATCTGCGCGACTACCCGCTGGAGCGGATCGTGCGCGACCTGCGGGTCCACCAGATCCTCGAAGGCACCAACGAGATCATGCGCCTGATCGTCGCCCGCGGCCTCGTCGAGAAAGGCCGCGAAATGTCCCGGCTTCCAGAAGTTCCCGGCA
>CAMFIW010000623.1 GCA_945952355.1 uncultured Phenylobacterium sp.
AGATGGACCTGGGCCGCCAGCGTTGCGAGCAATATGTGCGGTGCCATCACGGCTGCCCTCTGGGCAGCTACTTCTCCTCGCTCGCCGCGACCCTGCCGGCCGCCCGCGCGACGGGAAACCTGACGGTCGTCACCGACGCCATCGTCGAGAGCGTGGTCTATGACGCCACCGCCAAGCGCGTCACCGGGGTCCGGGTCATCGATCGGCTGAGCAAGCAGGGCGTGACCTACAAGGCGAGGATGGTGTTCCTCAACGCCTCGGCGATCAACACCGCCGCCCTGCTCCTGAACTCCCGCTCCGACGCCTTCCCGCGCGGTCTGGCCAACGGCAGCGACCAGGTCGGCCGCAACCTCATGGACCATGTGAGCAGCGCTTCGATCGCCGGCGTCTATCCTGGCTTCGAGACCACGCCGTTCCAGCCTGGCCGCCCCACGGGCCTTTACATGCCGCGCTATGCGAACGTGACCGAGGCGGACAAGCCCTACCTGCGCGGCTTCGGCTTCCAGGGCGGCGCGGTGCGCCGGCGCTGGCCGGGCGGCGAGCTTGACGAAGGCGGCCTGCCCAAGCGGGCCTGGGTATTCTCCCTGCTGCCGTTCGGCGAGGTGCTGCCGAACCCGAACAACCGAGTCACCCTGACGACCTCGCGCGTCGACGCCTGGGGCATGCCCCTGCCGGTCATCGACGTCGAGTACGGCGCCAACGAATACGCGATGATGCGCGAGGCCGCCCGCGACGCGGCCGCCATGCTCGAGGCCGCCGGCTGCACTGACATCACCCCTTGGGAGGAAGCCGGCGCCCGCCTCACCCCACCCGGCGACCGCATCCACGAGATGGGCACCGCGCGCATGGGCCGCGATCCCGCCACGTCGGTCTTCAACGGCTGGGGGCAGGCGCACGAGGTCGCCAACCTCTTCGCCTCCGACGGCGCGGTCATGGCCTCCAGCGCCTCGATGAACCCGTCCCTCACCTACATGGCGCTCTCGGCGCGCACGGCCAACCACGCGGCCGATCTGCTTGAACAGGGAGCCCTGTGATGAAACCCGTCGGCCTGCAGCTCTACACTCTCCGCCGCCCGTTCGGCGAAGACCCGATCGGCACGCTCGAGCGCATCAAGTCGGTGGGCTACGACTCCGTCGAGTTCGCCGCGCCGCTCGACATGGACTTCGCGCCGCTCAGCGCACGGATGAACCAGATCGCGCTTGACTGTCCGTCCGTCCATGTCGGCCTGGCCGACATCAATAGCCGGCCCGACCGCGTGCTGGAGGTCGCGAGGACCCTGGGCTGCCGATTCATCGTGCTGCCCTATGTCGACCCGAAGGATGCCGACTGGAAGGCCGTGGTCGGCCAGGTCGAGGCCTTCGCCAGGCGGGCCAAGGACGAGGGCTTCCGCTTCGCCTACCATCACCACCACTTCGAGTTCGACAATTCTCGTGGGTTCCGCCCCTTCGACGTCCTGGTCGGCGAATCCGACCCGGCGCTGCTCTACTTCGAACTCGACGTCTTCTGGCTGAAGACCGGCGGCGAGGACCCGGTGGCCATGATCGAGAAGCTGGCCGGCCGGGTGAAGCTGCTCCACCTGAAGGACATGGCGCCCGGCGGCGACATGGCCGATGTCGGCTCGGGGGTCCTGGACTTCCCCGCCATGATCGCCGCCGGCCGCGCCGCCGGGGTCGAGCATTTCTTCGTCGAGCACGACGTGCCGCCCAAGCCCTACTGGCCGAGCGTGGAGGCCAGCGTGGGCTATCTGCGCGCGCTCCCCTGAGGCCAACGGGAGGACGGGCGGCGGCTCACCGTGTGCGAGTGATCACCCATCCGCCGTCCATCGAGCGGGACAGCCATTGTCGGTCGGGCGCATGCTTCCGGGCGCTGCGGATATAGGCGTCGGCGCGGCGGACGTTGGCGACGCAGGACTTTCCCACAGCCAGTTTGAGCAGGCGTTCCGTCAGATCGCTGAGCGCGGTCGGCATGACGCCCCGATTTCATCGTCGGGATGACGAAGGCGCTGTCGGCCACCTCGCCTTCTGGCCAGCGGGCTGTGATCGTCTTGACCTTGGTGTAGAATTTCACGCCCTCCATGCCGTGCTGGTTCACGTCGCCGAAGGCGGAGCGCTTCCATCCGCCGAAGGTGTGATAAGCGACCGGCACCGGGATCGGCACGTTGATGCCCACCATGCCGACATTGACCCGAGCGGCGAACTCGCGCGCGGCGCGACCGTTGCGGGTGAAGATGGCGACGCCGTTTCCGTACTGGTGATTGCTGGGCAAGGCGAGCGCATCCTCGAAGGTCTCGGCGCGCACGATCTGCAGGACCGGTCCGAAGATCTCTTCCTGATAGGTCTTCATGTCGGGCTTCACCTGGTCGAACAGGCTGGGGCCGATGAAGAAGCCCTTCTCGTACCCCTGAAGGGCGAAGTCGCGGCCGTCGACCACCAGCTCGGCGCCTTCGTCGACACCCATCTGAATGTAGTCGCTAACCCGCTGACGGTGGGTGGCAGTGACCACGGGGCCGTACTGGGCCGCGGCGTCGGTTGAAACGCCGACCTTCAGGGTCTCGATCTCCGACAGCACGCGCTCGCGCAATGCGTCGGCGGTCTTGGCGCCGACCGGGACCACCACCGGCAAGGCCATGCAGCGCTCTCCCGCCGAGCCGTAGGCCGCGCCGATAATGTCCCTGGTCGCCTGTTCCAGGTCGGCGTCCGGCAGGATGATGCCGTGGCTCTTGGCACCGCCCACGGCCCGG
>CAMFIW010000624.1 GCA_945952355.1 uncultured Phenylobacterium sp.
GCATGGCTGAGACCGCAATCGGCGCGCTCCTTGCGGCCGGAGCCGTGATGCGGCGCGGGCCTGGCGTTCGAAGCGAGCTCCACGTGGCGCGGTTTGCCTGCGGCGGCCACATGGCGCGGAAGCGTGGCCGTCTTCGACACAGCCGGCGACGCCAGGACCGTCGCCTGGGCGAGGCGCAGGGGCGCCGCCGCGGTCTCGGGCGCGCGCAGGGTGGCGGAATCGCCCCCGGGCGGGGCGGCGGCGACCTGGGCGGGCGCGTCGTGGAGCGTGGGAAGGCCGGTCACCGCATTGGCGTTGGCGGGCGGTTCCAGGCGCGGCGAACGGACCGTAAGGCCCAGCGACACGGCCAGCACGCAGAGACCGGCAGCCCCGGCGAGCAGGCCCCCGCGCCGGCGGCGTGGCGGATCTGGGGCCTCCTCGTCGGCGGCGGCGACCAGCAGGTCCTCGCTCTCCCACGCCTCACGCGGCGCCCAGCCCATCCGTTCCTCAAGGGTGAGGTGGCGGCCGACGCCCGATGGGGCGAGGCGCACGCCGTGTTCGCCGTCATAGACCAGGACGTAGTCGGTCTTCTTTTCGGGTGTGTCCTGGGGCATGGCGGCCGCTCCCCGGCCAGGATTTCGCGCGCCGACCCGCATGACGGCGTTCTGCGACGTTGCACCCGGCCCGACGGGGCCGCAACCGCCTTCTCCCTATTGGGGATCGGCCAAGGCCTCGAGCTCGTCGATGCGCTGGGCGTAGAGCTGGGCGACCGCGCGGCGGGAGATGCCGGCGGCGTCCTCGCGCAGATCGAGCCAGTCGTCCTGCTCGGCGCGCAGCTTGGCCAGGGGCGCGCCGGACCGGACCGCCCCGCGATAGGCGCGCGCCATACGCCGATCGGCGGCGGCGAGGCCGGGATCGTCGCAGACCATCGCCTCGGCGCGGCTGCGGGCCCAACCGCAGTCGGTCCCGCGGCGGGCCTGGCGCAGCTGATCGGCCCGGGTCGCGATTGGCGGATCGTCGGACTCGACGGCGGGCGGTTCGAGCTCCGGGGCGGGGCGCGCCATGGGCGCGGCAGGCCTGGCTGCGGGGGCGGCGCCCTCAGCCTTGCGCCGGGTTTCCGGTGAAAGAACCTCCAGGCGGTCGGGCGTACGGACCATGGCGAGGCGGGGCGGCGGGGCGTCCGGTTTGACCTGAACCTGCATTCGGCCGGCGCCCGCCGCGACGGGGGACGCCTCCGCCGCAGGCCGGGGAAGGCGCAGGAGCAGGCCCGCCCCCGCGCCGACGACGCCCAGCAGGACGAGGCCGGCCACCATGAGCGGACGACGATCCGGGGCGGGCAGGCGTGGCGGTCGGTCGATATGGGTCTCCAGCCGGGCCTCGCCGTCCGGGTTCCAGACGATGTGGGGCTCCGGCTCGCGATCGACCGTATTGGCCGGCGCCATGCGCAGGCCCCCCTCTCCGTCATAGACCAGCCGGAAGTCCGGCTTTTCCGATTGGCTCATCTCAGGCTCCGCCAGCCGTACGGTCCCTCGTCGCTTGAATCCCGCGCCCCAGGGAAAGGTTTCACGGCGAGTCGGCGAAGATGGGCGCGCGGCAATCAAACGTGGCGCACCTGAACCTTTCCCCGCCGCGCCGTTGTCTGGCGTTCATCTTCCTCCGGGGCGTCCGGCGCACTTGGGTTTCACGACGAAAGGCCCTATTTTCCGGCGCGTCATGACCGTCGAAGCTCACGCCCACGTCCGCCCCTGGCGCGCCATCGACCGGCGCGTCTCGCGCAAAATCCGAGTCGGAAACGTGGAGGTCGGCGGCGATGCGCCGATCACCGTCCAATCGATGACGAACACGCTGACGGCGGACGCCGCAGCGACCATCGACCAGATCCGCAGGCTTGAGGAGGCCGGCGCCGACATCGTCAGAGTGTCCTGTCCCGACGAGGCTTCGACGGCGGCGTTTCCGGCCATCGTCAAGGCGTCCAAGGTCCCGCTCGTGGCGGACATCCACTTCCACTACAAGCGCGGCATCGAGGCGGCCAAGGCCGGCGCGGCGTGCCTGCGGATCAATCCCGGCAACATCGGCTCGCCCGCCCGCGTGAAGGAGGTCATCCAGGCCGCCCGCGACCATGGCTGCTCGATGCGGATCGGGGTCAATGCCGGCTCGCTGGAGCCGCACCTGCTGGAGAAGTACGGCGAGCCTTGCCCCGACGCGATGGTCGAGAGCGCGCTGGATCACGCCCGCATCCTGCAGGATCACGACTTCCACGAATTCAAGATCAGCGTGAAGGCCTCGGACGTGTTCATGACCGTGGCCGCTTACCAGAAGCTGGCCGAGGCGATCGACTGCCCGCTCCACATCGGGGTGACCGAGGCCGGCGGCACGCGGGCGGGCACCATCAAGTCGTCAATCGGCATGGGCTCCCTGCTGTGGGCGGGAATCGGCGACACCATCCGCGTCAGCCTGGCGGCCGACCCGGTGGAGGAGATCAAGGTCGGCTTCGACATGCTGAAGGCGCTAGGCCTGCGCCATCGCGGCGTGAACATCATCGCTTGCCCTTCCTGCGCGCGGCAGGGGTTCAACGTCATCCAGACGGTGGAAACCCTGGAGCAGCGCCTGGCGCACATCTCGACGCCGATGAGCCTGTCGATCATCGGGTGCGTGGTGAACGGGCCGGGCGAGGCGTTGATGACCGACGTCGGCTTCACCGGCGGCGGCAAGGGCGCGGGGATGGTCTATCTGGCCGGCAAGGCCGACCACAAGAT
>CAMFIW010000625.1 GCA_945952355.1 uncultured Phenylobacterium sp.
CGGCTGATGGGCGCGCTCGACACCGCCGATCCCGAGCACCTAGGCGAGATCTACGCCCGGCTGAACGCCATCGGCGCCGACCGCGCGCCCAGCCGGGCGGCCGAAATCCTGTCGGGGCTGGGCTTTTCCCACGCCGATCTCAGCCGGCCGATGGCCGAGTTCTCCGGCGGCTGGCGCATGCGGGTCGCCCTGGCGGCGGCCCTGTTCGCCGAACCCGACCTCCTGCTGCTCGACGAGCCTACCAACTATCTCGACCTGGAGGGGGCGCTCTGGCTCGAGGCGCGGCTGAAAAAGTATCCGAACACCGCCATCGTCATCAGCCACGACCGCGAGATCCTGAACAACTCGGTCGACCACATCCTGCATCTGCACGACGGCAAACTGGACCTCTATCCAGGCGCCTACGACAACTTCGAGTTCCAGCGCGCCGAGCGGGCCCGGCTGCAGGAGGCCACCCGCGCCAAGGTCGAGGCCCAGCGCGCCCACCTGCAGGCCTTTGTCGACCGCTTCCGCGCCAAGGCCTCCAAGGCCGCCCAGGCCCAGTCGCGCCTCAAGCAGATCGCCAAGCTGCCGCCTGTCTCCGCCGTCGCCATCGAGCACACCGCGCCCTTCATCCTGCCCTCGCCGGAAAAGCCCCTGCCCCCGCCCCTGGTGCGGGTCGAGAACGGGACAGTGGGCTACGAGCCGGGCAAGGCGATCCTAAGGAACATGAACCTGAGGCTCGACCTCGACGACCGCATCGGCCTGCTGGGCGTCAACGGGGCCGGCAAGTCGACCTTCGCCAAGCTGGTGGCCGAGGCCCTGGCCCTTCAATCCGGCGAGATCCGCCGCGACCGGCGCATGAAGGTCGGCTGGTTCCACCAGCACCAGATCGACCGTCTCGATCCCTCCGACACCCCGCTCGAGATCATCCGCCGCGCCTTGCCCGAGGCCACCGAGGCGACGCGGCGATCGCGTCTCGCGCAATGGGGCCTTGGCTTCCAGAAGGTGGAGACCACGGTCGCCAACCTGTCCGGCGGCGAGCGCGCCCGCCTGCTGCTCAATCTCGTGGCCATGGAGGCGCCGCACCTCCTGATTCTCGATGAGCCGACCAACCACCTCGACATCGACAGCCGCCGCGCCCTGCTCGACGCGTTGAACGACTACGAGGGCGCGGTGATCCTGATCACTCACGACCGGTCCCTGATGGAGCTGGTGGCCGACCGCCTGTGGCTCGCGGCCGACGGGACCATCGCGCCTTTTGACGGCGACATGGACGACTATGCCCGCATGGTGATCGAGCGCGCCAGGGCCGCCGCCCGCGGCCCGAGCCAGGTACGCGAGGAGGCTCCGCCTCCGCCGCCCAAGCCGGCCCCCGTCGCCCGCCCCAAGGTCCCGACCGGTCCGGCCCGCCGCCGGGCCGAAGCCGCCGAGGCGGCGCTCGCCCGCGCCTCCCAGGCGGTGGCCGAACTCGACAAGACGCTGACCGATCCCGCCACATTCGCCGGCAACCCAGGCCGCGCCGCGGAGCTCGGACGTCAGCGAGACGCCGCCCAGGCGAAGCTGGAGGCGGCGGAGGCCGAGTGGCTCGACGCGACCGAGGCCTACGAAGCGGTCAAGGGCGACGTCTAGCCCGCTTCCCTGGCGGAGCGCGGCGCTCTAGGCTTTTGGAAAGGTGCAGGGGTTTTTGGGGAACCCGACGACGGTGGCGACCGACGATCTTCGCGAGGAGAACGAGGCGCTGAAGGCGCATATCGCCCAGCTCGAGGCCGAGCTGGAGGCGCGGCCTCGCGTCGAGCGCCTGCCCATGTTCGCCCTGCTCGACATCATGCCGATGCTGGTCGGTGCGATCTCCCACGACGGCTTCTGCGAGTATGTGAGCCCGGCCTTCCGCCCCTGGTTGGTCGATCGCCGCGCCGCGATCACCGGCAAGCCGTTCCTTCCCGGCCTTGTCGAGAGCCTCCGCGAGCCCGCGACAGACCTCATCCACACCGCGTTGGCCGGCCATCTGGCGCAGCGCACCATCTCCGTCCGCAATCGCGATGGCGAACTGCGCGACCTGCAGATCACGCTCGCGCCCCGCCACCTGGGCGAAGCCGCCAACGGCTGCATCTGGGTCGCCCAGGACCTCACCCACCTGCGCCATGCCGACGAGGCGCTGCGCGCCAGCGAACAGCGCTTTCGCCTCGCCGCGGACGCGGCGGGCCTTGGGGTCTGGGACCGCGACCTCAGCGACGACTTCCTGGTCTTCTCCGACCAGGCTCGGGCCATCTACGGATTTCCCCTCGACGGCGCGGTGACGCTCGACATGGTGCGGGGCGCGACGCACCCCGACGACCTCGCCCGGACGGTCGAGATCGCCCTCAAGCACATGAACCCGGCGATCCGCTCGCGAGAGCCCTGCGCCTACCGGGTGGTTTGGCCTGACGGCCAGCAGCGTTGGGTCTTGGCCCAGGGCGAGGCGATCTTCGAGGCGCGCGACGGCGGCGAGGTCCCGGTCCGCTATATCGGCATGCTGCAGGATGTCACCGAGCAGACCCTCGCCGACCAGCGGCGTCAGTTCCTGCTGCACGAGCTGAACCACAGGGTGAAGAACACTCTGGCCTCGGTCCAGTCTATCGCCCACCTCTCTCTGCGCGACGCCAAGAGCGTGGCCCAGGTCCGTGCGAGTCTTACCGACCGCCTGATCGCCCTGGCGGGGGCCCACGACCTGTTGACCCGCGAGGACTGGCGCGCCGCCGACGTGGTCGACATC
>CAMFIW010000626.1 GCA_945952355.1 uncultured Phenylobacterium sp.
AGTCTCGTGGGCTCGGAGATGTGTATAAGAGACAGGTGTAGCGGTCGTGGCGGATCTCGCCTTCGACGAACACCTTGGAGCCCTTGGGAAGATGGCGGCCTTCCAGCCAGCCGACGGTGCCTTGGTTCCAGATCTCCACCTGGTGCCAGGTGGTGTAGTCCTTCCGATCGCCGTCCTTCTTGGTGTAGCGGTTGGTGGCGACCCGCAGGGTAGCGACCTTCTTGCCGCCCGAGACGGTGCGGATTTCAGCGTCGGCGCCGGTGAAGCCGATGAGTTGAACCTTGTTGAGCATCACGTTTCTCCAATCGACTGCCGGGAAGAACCCCGGCGGCTCGCGGTCCCTGCCGCGATCACGCGACCTGCTGGGCCGGGCGAAGGGGCCGGGCCAAAGCCCGCGGGGTGTGGAAACCGGCCTGCACAGAGCGCAGCGGCGGAAGGCCGGAGGGTCCTCAACCCCGCGCCTCGCACGCGAGGTCGGCTTTGACTCGGAACCGCCCGGCCTAGGTTCGTGGGATTGATCGCGGGGGACCGCAGCCCGCTGGGCGTTTGCTCGGGGTATTGGTGACCGGCCTCAATGGTGAACTGGCTTCATGCGCCAGGCCAGATTTCCACAGCGCGGGCTCAATGAGGTTGCCACAAGGCGTCATTCCCGCAGCCAAGGACGGCGCGGACCACTTTCCAAGCAAGGTGGCTGGTCTGCACCACGGCCCGTCGCGGCTCGGAAGCCAGCGAACCTGGGGCAGAAGGCCGTCTTGGCGCGATCCGCTGTCCGACACCCTCCAAGGTCAGATGCCGCGACTCGCGGTGGGCGGTCCACGAGGGGTAAGGGTGATGCGCCGTCCGCCAGGCGGAGCGACAGGCGCGGCAGTTGGGCTTTGATCGGCCCGCAGGCGATGCGCTACAGGCGCATGGCACAAATTGGACAAATGGGACGTTTGGGATTATCTATAACGTCATGATCGAAGAGGATCGTCCCATGACCGCCGCGAACGCCCGCCGCTCGACGTCCCGAGGCTCTGCGAAGATGGCCAGCCCTGCAGCCGCAGACCTGATTGGCATGTTCGTTCAGCGCAATCCAAAGTCCAACAGGGGCGAGCTGAGCGAAGTCGTCAAGCTGGTCGCCGAGTTCAGCGCCACGGCGACGAAACTCTCACCGTCCGCCCGCAAGCGGCTGATCGCCCGCAAGGCTCAGTTCAAGAAATTCATTGCTGAAATCGCCGCCGAACCGGAAGCCGCACCGCAAGTCCTGAAGCTGGTCGCTAAGGGACCGGCCGAAGTCAGCCAAGGCGCAGGTCTGGGTCAGGTGTTGTCGGCCGAAGAGGGCAAGGCCCGGATCGCGAGCTATGCGACGCCGACCAAGGTCGAGGATTGGGCAGGTCCGCTTGCGGGACCGACCGAGCTTGAGCGCGACTTTGGCGTCGCCCGCTCCACCCTGCACAATTGGCAAAAGCAGGGGGCAGTGATCGGCCTGCTGGTAGGCGTGCGCAAACACGCCTTCCCGACCGAACAGTTCGTCGATGGCCGCCCCGTCTCGGGGCTCGGCCCGGTCGTCGAAGCCGTTGGCGAGCCGCGCATGGCATGGCTTTGGCTGCGTGAACCCAATCCCGAGCTCGGCGGCGTCGCCCCTCTGGCGCGCCTGAAGGCCGGGGCGACCGACAAAGTCGTTGAGGTTGCCCGGTCGAACTTCGCCAGCGCGTGACGCTCGATCCCGACATCCTGGCCGACCTCGCCGTCGAGATCCCGCCGAACGCCTATGTCCGCGTGACGCCGATGGCCCATGCGGCCACGCCGCTGGGGGCGGGGTTTGGCGTGACGCGCTTCGCCAGCCCGACCAAGGCCTTCAAGGTGATCTACCTGGGCCAGGACTTGACCACGAGTGTGGCGGAAACCCTTGTCCGCGACCGCTTTCAGGGCAAGGCGAACCGCAAACTCCTCGATGTCGAAGCCGCGACCTGGGGGGCGACCGAAATCACCGCCAGCGCGCCCCTGACGCTGATCGATCTGCGCACGACCGGCTTGGTGCGGCTGGGCGTGTCAACCGAAGCCGCCCGAGGAAAAGCGCAGGGGCAGGGGCGCAAACTCAGCCAGGCGGTCTACGACCAAACCGACGCCGATGGCTTGGTCTACAGCTCTCGCCTGACCGGTCGCACCTGCATCTGTGTCTACGACCGCGCCCTGCCTGGCGTGCTCGCCGCTTCGCCGGTCGTCGAACTCACCCATCTGGCCGGCTTCGTCGACGCGCTTAAGGCTCTCAACGTCACCCTGATCGCCACGCCCTAGAGGCGCTCTGGCGATGAATCGGAACGAATCACCAACCCCAAGGGATGGTGGGTCCAGGACCGTCCACCTCCAGGGCTTGCAGTCTGTTCGGCGCCTGTTCTGCGGTGTCCGAGGCGCGGCGCCTCGAGGGCGCCGCGCCCTTGG
Source organism: uncultured Phenylobacterium sp. (assembly GCA_945952355.1). Classification (GTDB taxonomy): domain Bacteria; phylum Pseudomonadota; class Alphaproteobacteria; order Caulobacterales; family Caulobacteraceae; genus Phenylobacterium. The sequence continues at coordinate 2,425 of CAMFIW010000626.1, forward strand.
TCAATGGCGGGTCCTGCGGTTGTCGTGCAGCAAGGTATGGAAGTGGGCGATAGCCGCGGTCTCAAGCTCGAACGGCGTGGCGCTGCGCTCTTCCTGACGGTCCAGCTCCTCGGCGATCGCCAGGACGTCCCAGCATTCGGCCACCACGTACCAGCTGTCGGTGTCATAGAAGTCGTGGGCGTGTTGGAAAACCGCTTGCGCCATCGCCATCGTCGTCATCGTCGTCTCCCGCTCTGCTGCCGGATCGGCGGGCTCGTTCCCGCGATCTCGCGACCGGGAAGGGCGGGGAGTAGGGCAGGGGACAGGGT
>CAMFIW010000627.1 GCA_945952355.1 uncultured Phenylobacterium sp.
GGGTTAGACTGTTTTGGCCGGGTGAGAGAAGACTCACGGCATTGAGGCTTCCCCCACCTGCGGGGGAACCTAGGCTCAGGCTTCGTCGGCGCCGCCGGGATTGCGCGCCCGCGATTGCAGCCACATCACGCCGAGAAGGTCGGAGGTCGAGGCCCAGAGGCGCCCGAGATTGGTGTATTTCGACTGGCCGGTCTGGCGGTGGCGATGGTTCACCGGCCGAAAGTCGACCTCGTAGCCCTCGCGCAGCATCAGGGCCGGGATGTAGCGGTGGATGTGGTCGAAATAGGGGAGCCGCAGGAAGGCCTCGCGGCGGAAGGCCTTCAGGCCGCAGCCGGTGTCATTGGCGGTGTCCTTCAGCAGGCGCTTGCGCACCCCGTTGCCGAACCGCGAGGCGATCTTCTTGGCCTGGCTATCCTGCCGCTTCACCCGCTCGCCACCGACCAGGGCGAGGTCCGGCGGCCCCGCCTTCAGCGCATCGACCAGCTTGGGGCCGTCGGCCGGATCGTTCTGGCCGTCGCCGTCGAGGGTGACGACGATGTCGCCGCGGGCGGCCAGGATGCCGGTACGGATGGCGCGACTCTGGCCGGAATTGGCCCGGTGGGCGAGCACGCGAAGCTGCGGGATCTCGGCCTTCAGCGCGGTCAGCACGGCGAGCGTCCCGTCCCGGCTCTTGTCGTCGACGAAGACCATCTCGTAGGACCGGCCGGCGAAGGCGGCGGCGATCTCTCGGGCGAGGTCCGGCGCGGCGCCCTCCTCGTCGAAGACGGGCACGACGACCGAGATTTCAGGGACTTCCGCGGCGGCGGGCGAATTGGCCATGCCCCCTAATAGCGTAAACCTGGGCCGGCGAAAGGATCGTGCTATCAACCGGGCCATGACCTCGGCCACCGCCTCCGCAGATCTCGGCCTCGACGGCGCTCTCGAACGCTGGAGCCGCGGCTGGCGCGCGCCGCTGATCGCCGCCGTCCTGACCCTGATCGCCGGCCTGCCGGGCCTGCTCGCCATGCCGCCGCTCGACCGGGACGAGAGCCGGTTCGCCCAGGCCACCGCACAGATGCTGGAGCAGGACGACTATGTGGTCATCCGCTTCCAGGACCAGCCGCGGTTCAAGAAGCCGGTGGGAATCCACTGGCTGCAGGCGGCCAGCGTGGCCGCCTTCTCCGATCCCGAGTCACGCGAGATCTGGGCCTACCGCCTGCCCTCGCTGCTGGGCGCCATGCTGGCCGCGGCGGCCTGCGCCTGGGGCGCGCGCGCCTTCTTCGGCGGCCCCACCAGCCTGATCGCCGGGGCGATCCTGGGCTCGAGCTTCCTGCTCTCCACCGAGGCCTTCATCGCCAAGACCGACGCGGTGCTGTGCGGAACCACCACCCTGGCGCTGGCCTGCCTGGCGCGCATGTACGCCGACGCCCGAAGGCCGGATGTCTGGGACGGTCCACAGTCGGGGCGGCTCGTGCGCCTGGCCTTCTGGCTGGCTGTGTCGGCCGCGACCCTGGTCAAGGGGCCGATCGGCCCGATGGTGGTCGCCCTGACCGCGATCGCCATCTCGATCTGGGACCGCAAGGCCCTGTGGCTGCGCGACCTCGGTTGGGGCTGGGGCCTGATCATCCTGGTCGCCGTCGTCGGACCCTGGGCCTGGGCGGTGACGGTCGCAACCGACGGCGCCTTCTGGCGCGCCGCCATCGTCGGCGACATGGCCGCCAAACTGGCCGGCGGGCAGGAGAGCCACGGCGCCCCGCCCGGCTATCACGCCATCGCCGCGATCCTGCAGTTCTTCCCCGCCACCCTCGTGCTGCCCGCCGCCCTGGCGCTCGGATGGCGCGAACGCAACGAGCCGGGCGTGCGCTTCGCCCTCTGCTGGCTGATTCCGTCCTGGCTGGTCTTCGAGCTGACGCCCACCAAGCTCTCGCACTACGCCCTGCCCTGCTACGGCGCCCTGGCCTGGCTGGCCGCGCGGGCGCTCACCCGACCGATCGGCGCAGGCGCCCGCTGGACCGGGATCGCGCTCCAGGCCCTGGTCGGCCTGCTGCTGGCCGCCGGCGCGGCCTATCTGATGAGCACCTATGGCGACCCGACCGACCTGCCGGCGGCGATCCTCACCGCCCTGCTGCTGGCGGCGGCGGGCGTCTCGGGCGCCTATATGATGTTCCGCGGCCAGCCGCGCCGCGGCCTCGCCATCGCCCTGCCCCTGGGGCTGCTGGGTCACGCCTCGCTGGTCGGCCTGCTCGCCCCGCGCCTGGAGCCCCTTCTGTTGTCCGAACGCGTCGAAGCCGTGCTCGCCAAGTCCCGCCTGTTGCCCCGCCAGGGCATCGCGCCGGGGCCGGTCGCCGTGGCCGGCTATGCGGAGCCCAGCCTGGTGTTCGGAGTCGGCACCACCACCGATCTCGGCGGCGCCCAGGATGCGGCCGACGCCCTGGCCGACAACCGCGCCGCAGTGGTCGAGTCCCGCGAGCAGCCCGCCTTCCAGGCCGCGATCAAGGAGCTGCGCCTCAAGCCGCGGCAGATCGGCATCGTCAACGGGCTTGACTACTCCAACGGCGACAAGATGACCCTCACGGTCTACGCACCCCCGCTTGCCGCCCCTGTACCGGAGACCGCCCCATGAGCCGCTTCATCGAGATCGTCGAAGTCGGTCCCCGCGACGGCCTGCAGAACGAGAAGACCGCGCTCGACATCCCCCAGAAGGTCGAATTCATCAAACGCCTGGAAGCGGCCGGCGCGCGGCGCCTGGC
>CAMFIW010000628.1 GCA_945952355.1 uncultured Phenylobacterium sp.
CGATCAGCGCGAACAGGTACTTCTGCGCCGGCGACTCGACCGGCAGGCCGAACACGTTCAGCCCGGCGACGCTGACCGAGCCGGAACTCGATCCGTTCGTGACCCATGGCAGCCGCAGGCACGCCCAGTCGACGAAGAACTGCGCGGCCAGCGTCGCGACCGCCAGATAGAGCCCCTTGATGCGCAGGCTGGGGACGCCGAACAGCACGCCGATCGCGGTGCTCGCGAGGCCGCCGACGATCAGCAGCACGATATTCCCGAGATACTCCTCCGGCGTCATGTTCTGAGTGGCCTCGCCGTGGGCCATCATCGAGACCAGGTCGCCGGCCGGCGGCAGCTTGATCCGCTGGTTCCAGAGCTCGGTGAAGCAGGCCAGGCATTCCATCAATTCCGCCTGACGCGCCTCCTCGGTCTCGACGATGCCGCCGGGCATGGGCAGGGCCGTGGCCACGTCCGACCATCGGGTGAGCAGGCGGCGCTCCTCGTACGGGAAATCGCACAGGGTGGCCAGCATCTGGGTGGTGAGTTCGATCGACACCCGGTCGACCCAGTCGAAGGCCTCGCCGCGTGGAAGCTGGTCGAGAATCCGTCCAGCGCGCTCACGGATGATCGGCTCCAGCACCATCAGGTTGGCCGGCGATACCACCGGGCTGACCGTCTTGCGTTGAACATCGTGCTTGGGCGGGTCCATGGCGATGAAGCTGGGCCGCCGCAGGTCGGGCCGAGCGTCGCGGATGGTGATCCCGCCCAGCGCAGCTTCCGACGAGAAGACCTGGTGATTGGTGTCCACGGCCATGATGTCGGCATAGCGCGTGACCGACCAATAGGGGCCGAACTCGCTGTCGCGGCACCAGTGGACCGGCTCCTCGGCGCGCAGGCGTTCGAAATAGGGCCAGAATGTATTGGTGCGGAAGAGATCGGGATCGCCAGGGTTCATGTCTTCGAGGCGGATCGAATAGGCCCGGTCACGCGCCTCGTCGGCCAGCCTCATCGCGCCGTCGGCCATCGCAGATCCTCCTGTCGAGGGCGCTCTGGAGACGGCGCCCGTCGAGTAGGCATCAAAACGCAAACGGCGACCTGCGGCAATGCGGCGTCATTCCGCCTGCGCGCGCGCGATGCGATCCGCGACACCGGGCGGCAGCACGAGGCCCGAGGCCGCCAGGTTCTCGATCAGATGCGGCATGCGGGTCGTGCCGACCACGGCGCAGGACACATTGGCGTCGGCGAGCACATAGGCGAGCGCCGCCTGCGGCCCGGTCATCTCCGGCAGTCGGTTGAGGAAAGCGAGCCGCGCACCCTTGGCGATGTCGGCCCGGTGGTTCTTGAGCGCACGAAGCACATACCAGATATCGCGCGGGCGGCGGATCTTCAGGGCCTGGAGCCCGGTATGGCCCATGGCGAGCGCCATGCCGGCCAGAACGCCCTTCCCCGCCGCCGCGGCGCGGGCGACCAATGGCGCACGCTCCGGACGCAGGACGTTGTAGTCGACCATCACCACATCGATCCCGGCCAGGCCGATGGCGCGCTCGATCACGGCGGGGTCGAAGCTGTTCAGGCCAAGGGCCCGGACGATCCCCCTCGCCTTCAGCCCCTGCAGTTCCCCGACGAAGTCCACAGTCAGTTCTTCGAGCCCCGGACCATGCAGTTGCAGCAGCGGCAGGGTCTCCAGTCCCAGGCGACGCAGGCTATCGATCGCGCTGGCCTCGATGGCGGCGGGGCTCATGTCGCGAACGATGCGGCCGTCGACGAAGCGCGTACCGGCCTTGGTGGCGACCACCACACGCGACATGTCCCTGCCCTTCAGCGCCCGACCGAGGCGCGGCTCGGCCTCGCCGCGCGAATAGACCGCGCCAGTGTCGAAGAAGGTCACCCCGCGGTCCAGCGCCGCGTGGACCAGGGCGAGGGCCTCGGATTCCGCAAAGGCCCGCATGCCCCACCAGCTCGCGCAGCCGAAGCCGATCTCGGAGACGGTCAGGTCGGTGGCGCCGAGGGGGCGGGTGAGCATGGCGGCTGTCGAAGGGGTGACGCTGAAGCTGTCGCTTAGCATGTGCGGAGCGATCTGCTAGAGCCCGACGCGCGGGCGGCTAGCTCAGTTGGTCAGAGCACCTGGTTTACACCCAGGGGGTCGGGGGTTCGAACCCCTCGCCGCCCACCACTTCCCTGACGGGCGGCGGTCACGAAAATGACGGCCGCCTGCCGGGCGACCGTCCTTTCGGAAAATCGGATTGGCGCTTCGGCCTAGTTCAGCGCGCTCTTGAGCCCTTCGCCGACGCGGAAGCGCGCGGTCTTGGAGGCCGGCCGCTTCACGGTTTCGCCCGTGCGCGGGTTGCGGGCCGTCCCCGCGGCGCGCTTGACCGGCACGAAGCTGCCGAACCCTACCAGACGGACTTCGTCTCCCGCCTTAAGCGACGCCGTCACGCTGTCGATGAACGCCTCCAACGCGTCCTTCGCCTGCGCCTTGTTGAGCCCCGCCTTGTCGGCGATCGCCGTCACGAGTTCGGCTTTGGTCATATCGTGTCTCTCCCAGCCCGTTCTTGTTGTCCGCGAACCGCTCGCGGTTCTCGCGTGGCTGCCTCGCGGGCGCCGATTATGTCGGTCCTGAGGCGGCCGTCAAACGGACGCGGCGCGGGAATTTCCCGCGCCGCGCGAATTAACGTCGATTTTCGTCAATTCAGTGGGTGACGACACCATCCTCGTGGCCATCGTCCGGATTCACCGACAC
>CAMFIW010000629.1 GCA_945952355.1 uncultured Phenylobacterium sp.
GGCCGCGGACGCATGAGTAGCCGCCACGGACACCAGCGCGAAAGCGCTCGCGCAAAGCAGATTTCTAACCGAAACCATTTCCCAATCCCCTATGCCCGAACCCCAAACGGATACACCATCGGAGACCGGATCGCTGAAGTCACCCCATTCATACGGGTTACGCATACTTACCGTCTAACCCTGTCACCCTGAACGTGCACCCGATCCAGCGGATTCCCCTGGAAGGAGATGTGCGCGCAGAAAACAGCGTTTTTCCCAGCGGCTGAAATCACCTTAACGCCTGTTTACCGGTCGGTCTACGCCGAAACGTAGAGATCGCAGGACGCTTTTCTTGGGTTTCCCCGCGAATAAGGTTTTCGCCTCAAGGCCCAAAGCGACGGTCGGAAGCGATTGGAGTTAACCCCCTCGCACCGCCGGACAGCCGCTTAAGGTTATTCGGCCGCGCATCGCAAGAAGAAGAAACGAAATCTTGCGAAGCAAAGATGACGGCCAAGCGCCGAACGCCGCGGCGTCACCGCGGAGCCAGCCCCAAATCGACCAACACATCCGCCAGCCTGCAGGTTCCGGGCCAGAGTGCGGCGGCCCAGCCGCAACGCCGCGCGGCTTCGATGTTCGCCGCCCGATCGTCCAGCAGGGCGAGCTCCGAGGGACCGTGCCCGGTCCGCGCTTCGATGGCGCGGAAGAAGGCCGGGTCCGGCTTGGCGCAGCCGAGTTCGGCGGCGTAGTGCATGGCGTCGAAGCGGGTCGACAGCCCGAGCTCGTTCCAGAGATAGCGCGCCCGATGGTGCTCCTGGACCGTCGCGAGATGCAGGGCCACGCCTCCGCCCCGCAGGCCCGCCAGATCGGCGAGCAAGACCTCGTCCAGGCCCGCGTCATGGGCGAACCAGTATTCGGCGAGGTCTTTGCTGGTCAAGTGGGGCGCGATCTCTCGCAAGACCGGCGCCAGGCGCGCGTGGAGATCGGCGCGTCCCAGCATCACGTCCTCCCAGTGGGGCGCGAAGAACGCCGCCTGCAGGTCGTCGGACTTGAGGCCGAGTTCGGTTTCCAGACGCTCGGCCCAGCCGCCCGGATAGGCCGGGTGGACGATCACCCCGTCCACATCGACCATCAGGGCCTTGATCGTCACATCAGGCCCTTGAGACGGTAGAGGGCGGCCATGGCTTCGCGCGGGCTCATGCCGTCGGGGTCGAGTTCGGCCAGAGCCGCCTCGACCTGGCTCGGGCCGTGGCTCTCGGCCAGGCCGGGCGCCGTGGCGGCGAAGAGAGGCAGGTCGTCGAGATGCGCCGGCGCCCCGGCCTCGCGCTCCAGGCGCTCCAGGACCTCGCGCGCGCGGGCGACCACCGGCGGCGGCACGCCGGCGAGTTTGGCCACCTGCACGCCGTAGGAACGGTCGGCCGGACCGGGCCCGGCTTCGTGCAGGAAGATCAGGTCGCCGTTCCACTCCTTGGCCTTGAGCGAGAGGTTGGCCACATGGGCCAGGCGGCCTTCGAGCACGGCGAGCTCATGATAGTGGGTCGCGAACAGGCCCCGGCAGCGGTTGGTCTCGTGCAGGGCCTCGGCGCAGGCCCAGGCGATGGCCAGGCCGTCATAGGTGGCGGTGCCGCGGCCGATCTCGTCGAGGATGACCAGCGAGCGCGGGGTGGCCTGGGTGAGGATGGCGGCGGTCTCGACCATCTCGGCCATGAAGGTGGACCGGCCGCGCGCCAGGTCGTCGCCCGCCCCCACCCGGCTGAACAGCCGATCGACCACGCCCAGCCGCAGCTGCTTGGCGGGCACATAGCAGCCGGCCTGGGCCAGCACCGCCAGCAGGGCGTTCTGGCGCAGGAAGGTCGACTTGCCGGCCATGTTCGGGCCGGTGACCAGCGCCAGGCGTGGGCCGGCGATTCCCTGGCCGTCGAGGCGGCAGTCGTTCGGCGTGAAGGGTTCGCCCGCCCGCTTGACCGAGGCCTCGACCACCGGGTGGCGGGCCTGCTCGGCCTCGAAGGCGGTGGAGCGGTCGATCCGCGGGCGGCTGGCGCCCACATCGTCGGCCCATTCGGCCAGGCCCGAAGCGACGTCGAGACGCGAGGCGCCCTCGGCGGCGGCCTGGATCAGGGCGGCGACCTCGCGCCCCGCCTCGCGCCAGGTCTCGAAGGTGGAGAGCTCGATGGCCAGAGCCCGCTCGGCCGCCTGGGCGATCTTGGCGTCGAGCTCGGCGAGTTCGACGGTGGTGAACCGGACCTGGTTCGCCAGCGTCTGGCGGTGGATGAAGGTGGCGTTCAGCGGCGCGGCCATCAGCGGTTCGGCCGCCTTGGCGGTGGTCTCGACGAAGTAGCCCAGCACCGCGTTGTGGCGGACCTTGAGCGCCACGCCGCTCTGGCCGGCGAGCTGGGTCTCCAGGGCCAGGATCACCCGACGGCTGTCGTCCCGCAGCGCCCGGGCCTGGTCGAGCTCGGCGCGGACGCCGGCGGCGACGAAGCCGCCATCACGGGCCAGGGCCGGCAGGTCGTCGCCCAGGCCGGCCTGCAGCATGCGGCGGAACTCGGCGAGCGCCTCGTGTCGGGTCGGATCGAAGGCCGCGAGCGCCTGGCCGATCTCCGCCGGCGGCGGGGGATCGAGGGGCGGGGGCGTGTCGGCGAACAGGCGGGCGATCGCCTCGCCGGTCGCAAGACCGTCCCGCAGGCCGCCGAGATCGCGCGGGCCGCCGCGGCCCAGGGCCAGGC
>CAMFIW010000630.1 GCA_945952355.1 uncultured Phenylobacterium sp.
CGCACGGTGTTGAGATCGATCAAGCGAATTCCATCTGCGTCATGATCTGGCGCAAGGCGAAGACGGCCGGATCGAGCTTCGATGGCGCAAAGGAGGCCTCGCATGAAGCACGCCGTCATCTTCGCCCACCCCAGCGCGGACAGCCTTGCCGCCGCCGCGGCGCGAACCTACGCCGAGGCGCTGCGGGCCCTCGACGAACAGGTGATCGTCCGCGATCTCTACGCACTTGGCTTCGATCCCTGCCTGAAGGCCCAGGAGATCCCGGGAAGGGCCGGCTACGAGCCGGGGGCCGACGTGGCGGCTGAACGTGCGCTACTGTCGGACGTCCAGGCCTTCGCCTTCATCTATCCACTGTGGTTCAACGCGCCGCCCGCGATGATGAAGGGATATGTCGACAGGGTGTTCAGCATGGGCTTCGGTTACGTCCCGTCATTCGGGGGCACCGAGCCAAACCTGGAAGGCCGCCAGCTCGTCAGCATCACCAGTTCCGGCGCACCCGACGCCTGGGTCGGAAGCACCGGCGTCCTGGAGACCCTCAGCCGGATCTTCGATAGCCACATCGCCGCGGTCTGCGGCCTATCCGTGCTCGACCACGTGCATTTCGGCGGCATGGTGCCGGGCATCACCCAAGAGGCGTTCGACGAGACTCTGCAGGAGGTTCGCGCACTGGCGCGCCGGCATTTCGGACCGCCCGCGGCGACTCCGGACTCGGACCTCCGTAGCAATACTTAGGGGAAGCTCCCGAATTTCGGTCAAGCGCCCCAAGCCTTAGCCATGGGTCATCTCAAAAGGGAGACCTCAGATGACCTCGATCCAAGCCGTCCGGCCCAGCGCGCTCGCCCCGATCACCTGGGCCGCCGCCTCGACGGAAGCCGCCGACCTCATGGCCCAGATGGGCGTGCGGACGCGGTTCGCCAAGGACGAGGAAATCTATGGCCAGGACGAGGACGCCGACCTGATCTATCGCGTGGTCTCCGGGTCGGTGCGCACGTCGCGGCTGCTCGCCGACGGACGCCGTCAGATCGGCGGGTTCTACGAGGCCGGCGACATGTTCGGGACCGAGGCCAGCGGTGTCCATAGGTACTCCGCCGAGGCGGTGAGCGATTGCGAGATCCTGGTGCTGAAAGCCGCCGCCCTGCGCGCCGCGGCCGGGGAAGAGGCCTTCCAGCGCCTCGTCTGGACCGCCACGAGCGCCGAGCTCGACCGCACGCAGGAGCACCTGCTCCTGCTCGGGCGCAAGACCGCCTGCGAGCGCGTCGCCAGCTTCCTCATGGGCCTGGCCGAACGTCGTCGGAGCGAAGCTGTCAGCCTGCCAATGGGGCGTCAGGACATGGCCGACTATCTCGGCCTGACCATCGAAACCGTCTCCCGCATGCTGACCCAGCTACAGAGCACCCTGGTGGTCGAGTTCGTGAACGCCCGTGACTTCCGGATCGCCAATCGCATGGCTCTTGCCCGCTTGGCCGAATAGGCAAGGCCCGACGCCCGAGCCGGAGACTTTCAATGGCTTACAAGACAATCCTCGTTCAGGCGGAGTCCGACCCGGCGACCTATCCTCGCCTCGAGGTCGCGAGCGCCCTGGCGCGTCGGTTCGACGCCGCCCTGCTGGGCGTAGGCGTGGAACTCCTCAACGGCATGACCCTGAGCGACCCCTACGGCATGGTCATGGCGGACGAATGGATCACCCTTATGCGCGAAGAGATCGATCGCGACATGGCGGTCTCGGAAGCCCAGTTTCGCCGGCATGCCGAAGGGTTGAATCATGAATGGCGACGCGTCCTGGATCCGCCGGCCCCAGCGCTGGCGCGCCTCTCCCGCTTGGCCGACCTGATCGTCGCGGGCGGCGCGCCGTTGCGGACACCAGAGGGACGCGGTCCGGCCAAGCCGGCCGACCTGGCCATGCTGAGTGGCCGCCCCGTCCTGGTCGCCCCACCGCGTGGGGGCGCCCTCAAGGCTCGCCGCGTGGTCCTGGGCTGGAAGGACAGTCGCGAGTCCCGCCGCGCGATGGTCGACGCCCTGCCCTTTCTCCAGGCGGCGGAAGAGGTCCTGGTGCTTGAAATCTGTGAATCCGGTCGCGCGAACGACGCGCGTTCGGCCGTCGACGAAGTGGCGCGTCACCTGGAGCGCCATGGCGTCCCCGCACGGGGACTCGCGAAGGTCGCGCCCTCCCCCCGTGCAGCGCTGGAACTGAACATCGAGGCGGAAGCCATCGAAGCGGACCTGATCGTCGCCGGCGCATACGGCCACAGCCGAGTGCAGGAGTTCGTCCTCGGCGGCGTGACCTACGATCTGCTTCACGCCCCCGAACGCTTCGTCCTGCTCAGCCACTAGTCCCCGTCGGCGCGCCAAGCGGCGGTCTTGGTCCACATCCTCGGGTGTCCGAATGAGCCTGCGCAACTTCGACGCCCTATTTCATCCCCGCGCCATCGCCGTGATCGGCGCCAGCGACAAGGAAGGCGCGCTGGGCCGCGTGCTGGCGCGCAATCTGCTGGAGGGCGGATTCGCGGGTCCTATCCTGCCGGTGAACCCTCACGCCACGGCGATCCACTCGACTTTGGCCTACCGTTCGGCGTCCGAACTGCCCGTCGTTCCCGACCTGGCGGTGATCGCGACGCCTCCCGGCGCGGTCCCGGGGATCGTGGCCCAGCTCCTGTCTCTTATACACATCTCCGAGCCCACGAGACTAGGCATGATCT
>CAMFIW010000631.1 GCA_945952355.1 uncultured Phenylobacterium sp.
CGCCAAGGCCTATGCCCTGACAATTCAACGGGTTGCGCTGGAGGGCAAGAGCGCCAACGGGCCGAGCGCGGCGACCTCGATCATGAAGAACGCGAATTCGAAGATCGGCACGGACCACTGCGAGCTGATGGTCGAGGCCATGGGCCAGCAAGGTCTCGGCTGGGGCGGCGAAGACTTCACGCCGGAGGAGCGCGCCGCCCAGCGGGCCTATCTGCGGATCAAGTCGAGCACGATCGCGGGCGGGTCCTACGAGATCCAGAACAACATCATCTCGAAGCGCATCCTGGGTCTGCCGGACACCAACAAGCACACCTATTAGCCGAAGGTGTCGGCGTAGCGCTGGCGGAGCAGGTTCTTCTGGACCTTGCCCATGGCGTTGCGAGGCAGGTCGTCGACGAAGAAGATGCGTTTCGGCGCCTTGAAGGCGGCGAGGTTTTGGCGAGCCATGGCGATCATGGCCGCCTCGTCCCCCCGCCCCATCACCACCGCGCAGACGGCCTCCCCGAAGTGCGGATGCGGGACGCCGATCACCGCGCTCTCGGCCACGCCCTCCATCTCGTCGAGGATCAGCTCGATCTCCTTGGGATAGACGTTGTAGCCGCCCGAGATGATCAGGTCCTTGGCCCGGCCGGAAATCCAGACGCGGCCGTCCGGGTCGCGGTGGCCGACATCGCCGGTGATGAAGTAGCCGTCGGCCGTGAACTCCTCGGCGGTCTTTTCCGGCATGCGCCAATAGCCGCCGAAGACGCTGGGGCCCTTGATCTCGATAGCCCCGGTCTCCTCGCCGCCGCCGATCCGCAGGTCGACGCCGGGCAGCGGATAGCCGACGGAGCCGGCGATGCGGTCGCCATCGAGCGGATTGGTGGTGATGATCACCGCCTCGCTCATGCCGTAGCGCTCGAGGATGCGCATGCCGGCCCGAGTCTCGAACTCGGCGAAGGTGGTCGGCAGCAGAGGCGCGGACCCACAGACGAAGAGGCGCATGTGGGCGGCCACCTCGCGGGTGAAGCCCGGATTGGCCAGCAAGCGCGTGTAGAAGGTCGGCACGCCCATCATGACCGTCGAGCGCGCAAGCCCCGCCAGGACGTGGGCGTCGTCGAACTTCGGCAGCCAGACCATCGGCGCGCCGGACAGGAAAGCGCAGTGCAGGGCCACGAACAGACCGTGGACGTGGAAGATTGGCAGGGCGTGCAGCAGGACGTCGTCGGGCGTGAAGCCCCAGGCCGAATGCAGGGCCAGCGCATTGGCCGCCAGGTTGCCGTGGCTGAGCATCGCGCCCTTGGACCGGCCGGTGGTGCCGGAGGTGTAGATGATCGAGGCCAGATCGTCGGCGGTGCGGGCGACCGGCGTGGCGAGCGGCTTGGCGTCGGCGGCCTCGCCCACGAAGGCCGGGGCGTCCTGGATGAACAGGCGCGGCTCGGCGTCGCCCAGGAAGTACTCCACCTCTGAGGCGGTGTAGGCGTTGTTCAGCGGCAGGAAGACCGCGCCGGCCTTGAGGGTCGCCAGATAGATGGCGACCGCGGGCCAGCTCTTCTCGACCTGCATGGCGACGCGATCGCCGGGAACCACGCCACGCGCAACAAGCAGGCCGGCGGTGCGGGCGACGGCGTCTTCCAGCTGGCCATAGCTGACCTCGCTGCCGTCGCCCATCAGGAAGCAGGGCCGAGTGCGGTCGGCCGGGAAGCGGGAGGCCAGGAGCTCGTACAGATTGTCGGACATGGCTCGATCAGGCTTGGGATTGTCTTTCCCGCGGTAACACGGCCATCCTGGCCCTGGATAGCCGCTGAAGACGGCTCGGGGAGGACGACATGCGAGCTTCTGCCATCATCATCGCCGTGGGCCTGGCCGCAGGCGCGGCTCAGGCCAAGACGCTCGAGGTGGCCGCCGGCCCTGACGCCCAGGAACGACTGCAGACCGCCTTGATCGACGCCAAGCCGGGCGACACCGTGGCCATCGGGCCGGGCAAGTTCGCCTTCACCGACGGGCTGTCGCTGGACGTGGCGGGCGTGACCGTGACGGGCGCCGGCCAGGACAAGACCTTCCTGTCGTTCGCTGGGCAGAAGGCGGCGGGCGAAGGTCTGCTCATCACCTCCAGCGGCGTGACGGTGCGCGGCCTGACCATGCAGGACACGCGCGGCGACGGGATCAAGTCCAAGGGCGTCGACCGGATCAGCTTCGTCGACCTGACGGTGGAGTGGACAGGCGGACCGAAGGAGACCAACGGCGCCTACGGGGTCTATCCTGTCTCGTCCACCAATGTGCTGATCGACGGGGTGACGGTGCGCGGCGCGTCCGACGCCGGCATCTATGTCGGCCAGTCGAAGAACATCGTGGTCAAGAACAGCCGCGCCGAGTTCAACGTGGCCGGCATCGAGATCGAGAACTCGATGAACGCCGACGTGCACGACAACATCTCGACCCACAATGCGGGCGGGGTGCTGGTGTTCGACCTGCCAGGCCTGCCGCAGATGGGCGGCCACTCGACCCGGGTGTTCCACAACAGGATCGTCGACAACGACACGCCGAACTTCGCGCCGAAGGGCAATATCGTCGCCAACGTGCCGACCGGCTCGGGCGTCATGCTGATGGCCAACCGCGACGTGCACGTTTTCGACAACGTGATCGACGGGAACAAGGCGGCCGGCGTTCTGGTGTTCGCCTACGCGTTTCCGTTCAGCGACAAGACCTACAATCC
>CAMFIW010000632.1 GCA_945952355.1 uncultured Phenylobacterium sp.
CCCCCTGCCCCGTCCGCGAGTGGCCGTGCTGATCGGCGGGACCTCCAAGGCGCACGACCTCAGCCCCGAGCGAGCCGCCGAGATGGCGCGGCAGATCGAACTTCCGCTGGCCCAGGAAGGCGGCTCGGTGATGGTCACCTTCTCGCGCCGTACGCCCGGCGCGGCGCGGGACATCCTGGCGGCGCGGCTGAAGACCCTGCCCGGCGTCATCTGGGACGGGAGCGGCGACAATCCCTATTTCGCCTTCCTGGCCGGCGCGGATTTCATTCTGGCGACCGAAGACTCGGCCAATATGGCCGCCGAGGCGGCGTCGACGGGCAAGCCGGTGTTCATCCTCAAGATGGACGGCGAGAGCCCGAAGTTCCGGCGCTTCCACGAGGACCTGGAACGGCGCGGCGCGGCGCGGCCCTATGGCGGCACGCTGCACCGCTGGAGCTACGAGCCCCTGACCGAGACCGAACGGGCCGCCGACGAGATCGTCCGCAGGCTGGACGCGAAGAGGACGAAATGAGCGTCGAGATCCGCCCCGCCACGACCTCCGACCTGAAGGAGATCCTGGACATCGACCCGGTGGCCGAGGTCGAGGAGCGACGGCACGACTATGTCAGCCTGGCCATGCGCGGCCAGCACGGCCGCGACGTGCGTGTGCTGGTGATCGACGAGGAGCTGGTCGGCTACGCCGTCATGGGCGAGTTCTTCGGCCATCCGTTCCTGGAGCGGATCCTCACCGCCGAACCGCATCGCCGGCGCGGCGTGGCCTCGGCCCTGATGGCGAACATCGAGGCGGGCTTCGAGGGCGACCGGCTGTTCGTCTCGACCAACGAGTCGAATGCGACCATGCGCGAACTCCTGGTGAGGCGCGGCTATCGGGTCTCCGGCATGGTCGAAAACCTCGATCCGGACGACCCGGAGCTGTTCTTCGTGATCTTCAAGTCGGCGATCGACGCCCAGGTCGAACCTGCGCCATAGCGCCGCGCTTTGCGCCGGTCGGTTTTCGGCGTCCCATGGCCCCGCGATGATTCCCTCCGATCCCAGAATTCTGTTCATCGCCAACGCCGGGCCCCAGGTGGGGGGCGGCCACGTGATGCGCAGCCTGACCCTGGCCCGCGCGCTCGCCGAGAAGGGCGCGCGCTGCGCCTTCGCGGCGTCCCCGGCGGTCGAGACCATACTTGCGGCCTTCGCCCCGGACATGCCACGCGAGCCGGCGACCTCGCTCGACCCCGACGCCCTCGTCGACACGGTGACCGGCGTCGCCTTCGACGCGATCGTCTTCGACCACTACGGCTTGGGCCGCGGAGAGCATAAGGCCCTGGCCGACGGGCGTCCGACGCTGGTGATCGACGACCTGGCCGACCGGCCGCTGGGCGCCGACGTGGTCCTGGACTCGGGTCCGGATCGCAAGCCGGTGGACTACACCCTGCTGGTCGACGAGGGCACGCGCCTGCTGCTCGGGCCCGACCATGCGCCGGTGCGCAGCCAGTTCGCGGCGCTGCGGACCCAGGCCCTGAACGGTCGCGGCGGGCCGGTGGAGCGCATCCTGGTCGCGCTCGGCCTCACCGACGCCGGCGGCTTCACCGCCAAGGTGGTCGACAAGCTGCGGCCTCGCCTGGGCGGCGCCAAGCTGGACATCGTGCTGGGAAGCCAGGCGCCCAGCCTGAAGGGCCTGTCGCGGATCGCCGCCCACGACCCGCGCATGTCGCTGCACGTCGACACACCGGACATGGCCGAGCTGATGGCCGCAGCCGACATGGCGGTGGGCGCGGCCGGCTCGACCATCTGGGAGGCCTGTACGCTCGGCCTGCCCTCCGCCCTGGTGATCGTCGCCGAGAACCAGCGCCCCGCCGCCCTGTCGCTGCAGGCGCGCGGCGCCGCCCTGGTGGTCGACGGCGGCGGCGCCGACTTCGACTCGGCGCTCGACCGCACGCTGGTTCGCCTCGCCGCGGACGCCGCGCTGCGGACCCGGCTCGCTTCGGCGGCCGCCCAGATCTGCGACGGTCAGGGCGCCGGCCGCGCGGCGGAGGCCTTCATGGCGGTGATCGCCGATCGGCGCGCGCGGGCTCGCTAGGCGCGTCGCGGGTTAGGCTTAACGGAACGTTGGCGAACTCCCGGGCAGGCTGGGCCAAACAGGGGGGAGCGTCGAACGCGCTCCATCACGCCCATGGCGCATCGTTTTCCCGGCAGGGTCCGGATCATCGGCGCAGGCCTGACCGGCCTCCTGGCCGCCCTCGAGGCGCACCGCCTTGGCGCCCGCGACATAGAGATTCACGATCGCCACGAACAGCTCGGCGGGTCTGCCTGGCCCCGCCTCTCCCATGGGCTCGAGATCCGCGAGCAGGTCCTGACCTTCGGCCCGCCAGGCGACGCCGCCCGCGGTCTGCTGGAAGGCGCGGGCCTGGCCTTGGAGGACTTCGAGCTGCGCCGCGCCGCGGTAAGTCCGGCCCCGGGCGGCGACATGGACCATCGTCGCGATTTCCCCGGCCCGAGCCTGCGCGCCCGCGACCTCGCCCTGCATCCCCTCGCCGGCGAAAGCCTGGCCGACCGCATCCGCGCCTATCCCCATGATATCGGCCATGACCTCGCCCGCTACGGCCAATGGGCGCTCGGCGGCTGGCTGGATCAGGTGCACGAGAGCGCCGCCGAGGCTCTGGGCGTCCGCCGCGTTCATCCGCAGGGCGCGGACTGCGCCGAGC
>CAMFIW010000633.1 GCA_945952355.1 uncultured Phenylobacterium sp.
GTGACGACAACGGTCTGCTGGTGGGCTGGGGCATGGGCTCGGCCCTGTTCCCTTGTCCGCACTTCCCGGCCGAGGCGCGCGCCACGCTGCGAGCCGACGGCACGGCGCTGGTGGAGACGGCGGGCGTCGACATGGGCCAGGGCGCCTGGACCGCGCTCGCCCAGATCGCCGCCGAGGCGCTGGGGCTCGATCCCGAGCGGGTCGAGTTCCGCTCCGGCGTCTCCGACCTGCCCGACGCCGGCGTCGCCGGCGGCTCCGGCCATACCGCCAGCGCCGGCCTCGCCCTGCACAATGCAGGAGAGGACGCCATCAAGCGCCTGGCCGAGCTGGCCTATGCCGACCCTGCCTCGCCGCTGTTCGGCGCCGGCAACGCCGGCGTCGTGGCCCGCGAGGGACGGCTGCACCGCCGGGACGACGAGTCCCGCAGCGAGGCCTATGTCGAAATCCTCGCCCGCGCAGGCCAGAGCGCGGTGATCGGAACCGGCCGTATGGCCCGTGACGAAGAGGCCGTGCAGAGCTGGGCCATGTATTCGCATGGCGCGGTGTTCGCCGAGGTGAAGGTCGATCCGGACCTCGGCCAAGCCCGCGTCACGCGCCTTGTCGGCGCCTTCGCCGCGGGCCGGATCGTCAATCCGCGGCTGGTCCGCAGCCAGTACTATGGCGGGATGATCTGGGGGCTGTCCTTCGCCATGCAGGAGGCGGCGACGACCGACCACCGAACCGGGCGGATCATGAACGCCGACCTCGCCGAGTACCACGTCCCGGTCAATGCGGACGTGCCTTCGCTGGAGGCGATCCTGGTTCCGGAGGAGGATCTCTACGTCAACCCCCTGGGCGTGAAGGGGGTCGGCGAGATCGGCATCACCGGAACGGTCGGCGCCATCGCCAACGCGGTCTGGCACGCCACCGGTGTGCGGCCGGCGCGCTTCCCGATCCGCATCGAGGACCTTCTGTCGGTCCCGGCCTAGAGCCGCCGATAGGCCACCGGCTCGCCGGTGGCGCCCGCCGCGATCCTGGCCACGGCCTCGGCGAAGGGTTCGACGGCGACGGCCATGTGGTGGGCGTTGGCGTGGATGATCCGCTGGTCGTCCAGCATGATCGCCACGTGCCCGCGCCAGAACACCAGGTCGCCGCGCGCGAGGTCCTGCGGTTCGACCGGCTGGCCCAGCAGCTGCTGCTGGTCGGTGTCGCGCGGGCAGGCGCGGCCGCAGGCGAGTTGCGCCTGCTGCACCAGGCCCGAACAGTCGAGGCCCAGGCTCTCGCGTCCGCCCCACAGGTAGGCGGCGCCCAGGAAGCGTTCGGCCACCGCCACCGGGTCGGTCTCGAAGACGCCGATCGGGGCGAGATGCTCGGCGACGAACCAGCCCGC
Organism: uncultured Phenylobacterium sp.; assembly: GCA_945952355.1. Taxonomy (GTDB): domain Bacteria; phylum Pseudomonadota; class Alphaproteobacteria; order Caulobacterales; family Caulobacteraceae; genus Phenylobacterium. Next base: position 1,370 of record CAMFIW010000633.1, read on the forward strand.
GCCGGCCCCCTTGACGAACCGCCCCTCACGCGCTTCCTCGGCGACCAGGGCGTTCAGCGAATAGGGGCCGGACGCTCGCGCCTTGATGCTCGGTTCGGCGAAGGCGTAGGTGCGGATCGCCGAGACGCGGTGGGTCGCAGCGGGACCCGGCGCCGCCAGGGCCGAAAGCGGGACATGGCCGACATAGCCGTCGCGACGCGCCTGGCCCCAGGCGAAGCCGCCCTCTTCCCGCAGGACCTCGAACACCTCGCCGAATAGAACCTGGTCCTGCTGCTCCGAGGACAGGTCCGCGAGGGCGTGCACCCCCGCGGCGGGCGCGGCCACGCGCATGGGGCGCGGATCGACATAGGCGGGTGCGGGGACCAGGCCCTCCAGGGCGCGGCTTGCGATGTCGGGACGGAGCGGGGTCACACGGAGGTCTCGCAGGGTGTCTGGGTTCATGCGAACCGGGTCCGGATCATCCGGTAGAGGGCCCGGATGGCCTGGGCCTCGGCGCCGGCGGGCGAGCCAGGCCGGCCGCGCGGGTTCCAGGCGAAGATGTCGAAGTGGGCCCAGGGCCCCTTGGGCGCGAAGCGCTGCAGGAACAGGGCGGCCGTCACCGATCCCGCCTGGGCCCAGCCGTCGGGGTCGTTCTTGATGTCGGCCACGTCGCTGTCGAGGGCGTCGACATAGCCCTTCCACAGCGGCATGCGCCACATGGGGTCGCAGACCTCGGCCATGGCGCTCTCGATCTGGCCGGCCAGCTCGTCGTCGTCGGTGTAGAAGGGCGGCAGCTGCGGGCCCAGCGCGATGCGCGCCGCCCCGGTCAGGGTGGCCATGTCGAGGGTCAGCGCCGGCTCCAGCTCGGCGGCGCGGGTGAGCGCATCGGCCAGGATCAGGCGACCCTCGGCGTCGGTGTTTCCCACCTCGATGCTGAGCCCCTTGCGCGAGGCCAGCACGTCGCCGGGCCGCATCGCGTCGCCGGAAATGGCGTTCTCCACCGCTGGGACCAGCACCGCCAGACGAACCGGCAGCTTGGCCGCCATGATCATCCGGCCCAGCGCCAGGGCGTGGGCGGCGCCGCCCATGTCCTTCTTCATCAGCCGCATGCCCGCCGAGGGCTTGATGTCGAGACCGCCGGTGTCGAACACCACGCCCTTGCCGACCACCGCCACAAGCGGCTTGCTGGCCTCGCCCCAGCTGATCTCGATCATCCGTGGCGCCCGGGCCGGCACGGCCGCACGCCCGACCGCATGGACCGCGGGATAGTTAGCCTCCAGAAGATCGTCGCCGGTGACCACCGAGATCGTCGCGCCATGCTGTTCGGCGATCTCGC
>CAMFIW010000634.1 GCA_945952355.1 uncultured Phenylobacterium sp.
CCCGGCCTCGGGGACCACGTAGGCGACCGGCAGGCCGTGGCCCTTCAGGCGGGCGATCTCGGCGAAGTCGAACGGGGCGACGACGATCTCGCCGGCCGACAATGCGGTGGAGAGGTTGAAGTCGACCTGGATGACCTTGCCCAGCTTGGCCAGCGCGGCGAAGCCCGCGTCGACATCGTACTGGTCCTTGCCGAAGATCTTGGAGGCCAGCAGCAGCTCCATCTTTCCGGCGCTGTTGGCGAAGTTGTAGAGGCCCACCTTGCCCTTGAACTCCGGGTTGGACCAGATGTCCTTCCAGGCCTTCGGCGGCGTCTTTACCATGTCGGTGCGGTAGCCGATGCCGATCGGCGAGACGGCCGCGATGGCGCCGAAGCCGTCGGCGGACTTGGCCAGCGGATAGAGGCCCGCATCGTTCGGGATCTTGGTGAGATCCAGCTTCTCGAAGAAGCCTTCCTTTCGCAGCGCCGAGGCGAAGACCTCGTTGGTCATCACGATCGAGTAGGGCGGGTTCTTCACGCCCGCGGCGCGCAGGTTGGCGCCGAAGACGCGGCCGTTGCCCACCTCGAAGGTGGTCGCCGCACCGGTGGCCTTGGTGAAGGCCGGGCCGATCGTCTTGCGCCAGAACTGCTCCCAGACGCCGCCCAGCGTCGGGATGATGAGCGTCTTGCCCTGCGCGCGCGCCGGCAAGCCGGCCATGCCCGCACCCATAAGTCCCGCAAGGCCCGCGAGAGCCTGCCGCCTGTCGATTGCCATCATCGCCTTCCCCTCCGTCAGCGGTGTGTGTGGTTCGAAGCCTATCGCTTGAAGGCCTGGCTGGTCTTCAGAGCGATGTAGTCTGCGTATGTGATCGGCTCGTATTTCGCCGGCCGTCCCGGCCCCTCGAACTGCGGCAGGCACGCGATCAGCGTGTCCGCATTGGGGTTCAGGAAGAACGGGATCGATTGCCGGCGCGACGAGCCGCCGGATTGGCTCGGCGGATTGGCGACGCGGTGCGGCGTGGACACCCAGGCGGCGTTGGTCCAGCGCATGAAGGCGTCGCCGATGTTCACGACATAGGCGCCCTCGACATTGGGCGCGTCGAGCCATTCGCCGTCGCGGCGCTGCACCTGAAGGCCGCCGCTGGAGGCCTCCGAGCGCAGGATCGTCATGAAGCCGTAGTCCGTGTGCACGCCGGCGCGCATCTGGCCGGGCAGCGGATCGACCGTCTGCTCGGGATAGTTGATGACCCGCAGGGCCGAGAGATGCTGCGTGAAGTCCTTTTCGAAGTGGTCGTCAGCGAGGCCGATCGCCTGGCAGAACACGCCGCGCAGGGTGCGCGCGAGTGTCTCCATCTCGCCGAAATAGGCGAGGAAGGCGGACTTCAGCCCGTCCGGCTTGTCGGCCCAGGTTCCGCCGGCCAGCCGCGGTCCGAAGTTGAGGCTCTCCTTGTAGTCGCCGGGCGTGGCGATGCCGAGGGTGGCGGCCAGCGCCTCCTCCGCGAGCGGCGAGAAGGCCATGCCACCCATGACGTCCGTGCCGCGGCCGTAGGCGCGCTTGTAGTCCTCGGGCAGGTCGAAGAAGGCGCGGGCCAGCGAATAGACGTGGGACGTGGCCTCGGGCGAGACGCCATGGCCGGTCACCAGGAAGAAGCCGGTGTCGCGGCAGGCCGACTCGACGGCGCGCACGACGGTAGCAGCCCCTGCCTCGCCGCGCCGGAACGGGGCGATGTCGATGACGGGAATCGTTGCGAGGTCGGCGGTGGCAGCCATGGAAACCCCTGCAATCGGGCCGATCGCGCACGCTTTCGGCCAACATCAGCACTGTCAGGCTATCGGCGGCAACAATTGTTGACAAGATCGTTTTTTGTTGTGCTTATCGGCTTCAACGGAGGCGCAACGCCATGGCGTCCACGGAACTCGGACATCAGGAAAAGGCGGTGCTCGACGCCATCGCGTCGAACCCGTTCGTCGGGCAGCAGGAGATCGCGAACGCGCTCGGGCTGGCCCGTTCGACGGTCGCCGCCCACATCGTCTCTCTGATCCAGAAGGGCCACATCCTGGGCCGCGGCTACGTGTTGCCCGAGGCCAAGCGCGTGGTCTGCGTGGGCGGCGCGGTGCTGGACCGCAAGTACTCGGCCGACAAGCCGATCGTGCCCCACACATCCAATCCCGTCTCGGGATGCCGCTCCTTCGGCGGCGTCGCACGCAACGTGGCCGAGAACCTCGCCCGGCTCGGCGTCGGGGTCAGCATGGTCTCGAGCGTCGGCGAGGACGAGGCGGGCCGCGCGATCGTCGACCAACTGCGCGGCCTCGCCGTGGACGTCTCGGCGGTCACCGCGCTGCGTGGCGAGCGGACGGCCGAATACGTGGCGGTGCTCGGACCCGACAGCGACCTCGTGGTCGGCCTCGCCGACATGGACATCTGCGACCTCATCACCGTCGCCGACATCGACCGCGCCTGGCCGCAGCTCGCCTCGGCCGCCTGGGTGTTCATCGACTGCAACCTGCCGGCTGAGGTCATTCGCGCCATCGTCGCGCGCCGGCAGGGCGGGCGGTTCCGCCTCGCCGTCAACGGCGTCTCCACCCCCAAGGCCATGCGGCTGCCCGAGGACCTGACGGGCGTCGACATCCTGTTCGTGAACCTCGACGAGGCGAACGCGCTGCTCGGCGCCGACCACCCCACGGCGCGGCTCGCCGCCCC
>CAMFIW010000635.1 GCA_945952355.1 uncultured Phenylobacterium sp.
GCGTAGACGATGGCGTTCGACTTCACGTGCTTGGCGATGGTGAAGGCGAACAGCATGTCGCGCACTTCCTCGTCGGTCGGCGCACGCTTGGTGACCACCTTGAGGTCCGCCGCGGTCAGGCGCGCGTCGTCGCGGCTCTGGACCAGAAAGCCGCCGGAGACCGATTTGAAGGTCGTCCCCCTGGCCAGGGGGTCGGGCAGGCCGCCCGTGGTCAACAAGCGCACGTTCTTCTTCTTGCGGAACAGGGCGATGGCGTCCTCGTCGGCCTCGGGCGCGATCACCACCTCGGTCAGGAGTTTGAGGATCTCCTCGGCGGTCGGCGCGTCCAGCTTGCCGTTCAGGGCGATGATGCCGCCGAAGGCGCTGGTCGGGTCGCAGGCGAGCGCCCGCTCGTAGGCCTCGACCATGGTCTTGCCCGTCGCCACGCCGCAGGGATTGGCGTGTTTGATGATGGCGCAGGCCGGGCCCCGGGCCGGGTCGAACTCGGCGATCAGCTCGAAGGCGGCGTCGGTGTCGTTGATGTTGTTGTAGCTTAGCTCCTTGCCCTGCAGCTGCTTGGCCGTCGCCACGCCCGGGCGCGGATCGGCGAAGCGGTAGAAGCTCGCCGATTGGTGCGGGTTCTCGCCGTAGCGCATGGTCTGGACCAGCTCGCCGGCGATGGATTTGCGCTTGGGCGCTTCTTCACCCAGGGCCGCGGCGAACCAGGTCGAGATCGCCGCGTCATAGGCGGCCGTGCGGGCATAGGCGCGAGCGGCGAGGGACTTGCGCAGGGCCAGGGAGGTCGCGCCGCCGTCGCGCAGCTCCTCAAGGATTTCCAAGAGGTCGGCGATCTCGGTGCAGACCGCCACATAGCCATGGTTCTTGGCCGCAGAGCGGATCATGGCCGGGCCGCCGATATCGATGTTTTCGACGCAGGTCTCGAAGTCGCCCCCGGCCGCGACGGTCTGCTCGAACGGATAGAGGTTCACATAGACGAGGTCGATGCCGCCGATGCCGTGCTCGGCCATGGCCTTCTTGTGCTCCGGCGCATCGCGCACGCCGAGCAGGCCGCCATGCACGACGGGATGCAGGGTCTTCACCCGCCCATCCATCATCTCGGGGAAACCGGTGAGCTCGGAGATGTCCTTCACCGGGAGGCCGGCGGCGGCGATGGCGGCGCGGGTGCCGCCCGTCGAGACCAGCTCGACGCCCATCTCGGACAGGGCCTTGGCGGCGTCGACGAGGCCGGTCTTGTCGGAGACGGAGAGGAGGGCCCGTTTGATCGGGGCGCGGTCGGCGGGCTGGGGGAAATCGGGCGCGGCAGGCACGGCAGTCTCCTTGATCGAGTTCAGAGGAAAGTGCCCAGGCGAGCGGCGTCTATGGCCCTTCGCGCTCCCCGGTGGTCGCCCACCTGTTTCGCCAGTCACGCGAGGTCGGGCGCGCTTTAGGCCCGGCGCGGCGAGCCGTCAATGCGGCGGAAGCTCTTCGGCCACGGCCAACTTCCAGCGCACGGTCGCGCCGGCGTCGGCGCGGGCCTGGCCGCGCAGGACGACCTGGGTCGCGCGGCGCGGGACACCGGCCTGGAAATAGGCGCTCTCCTCGATCGCCATTTCGCGTGCGTCGGAGCGTAGTCGCCAACCGACCTCGTCCCCAGGCGGACGCAACAGGACGCTTTTGCCGTCGCGCGCCAAGCTGGACGCGACGTCGGGGTGCAGGTGGAATCGGATGACGAAGGGAATGAATCGGCGGCCGGCCTCGGCAGCGGCGGAGTCGCCCACCGGAGTCAGGCGGTCCTCGCCCCGCAGCTCCTCGGCGAGCTGGCTGACGAACAGGCGGCGATCGTGGCGAAGGTGGAAACGGCGCTCCCAGCCGTCATGGCTCATCTCCAGCCAAAGGCCGCCCTCGGCCTCCTGGCGGCGGAAGTCGACGCCCTGGGGCGCGCCCAGCAGGCGCGGACCCATCGCGGTGGCCCGCAGGCCGGTGGCGGGACCGCCACAGGTCGCCTCGCCCAGCACAAGGGTCGAGGCGGCGTCCACCTGGCGCAGGCCCGGAAAGCCCCCGTCGGCGGGCGGGGCGCCGCAGGACGTGACGAGGCGGCGGCCGTGGGCCAGCACCTCGATGGCCAGGGGCTGGGCGCAGGCGGCCAGGCTCCAGCCGTCCTCGGTCGCCGGCGCGGCGTCGGCGACCACCTGCAGGCCGCGCCCGTCGAGGCGCTGAAATCCGTTGCGCCCGGCGGGAGTCGGGCCGCCGGCCTCTCCGCCGAGCGCCGCGGCGACATAGGCGGGCGGGACAGCATCCGAGCCCTGGAGGTCCGGCAGGGAGCCGTCGGCCAGGGTGAAGAAACGCACGGCGGCGGCCAAGCGGTCGACGGCGCGCAACACGTCTTCCGGTGGATGCAGGCCGTGCTGTTCGAGGGCCGCGTCCAGGACCCTCAGGTCGAAGAGCAGTTCCAGCGCCGCGCGCGGATTGCGGCTAGCGTGGCCGCCGTCGGGCAGGACCGTCAGGGGCAAGGCCCTCACCAGGCGCGCCAGGCCCTTGTCCATAAGCTTGCGGCCGACCTCCTCCGAGAGCGCGGCGCCGGCTAGGGCGACCGCGATGGCCCCCTCCGCCAGACCCTCCGCCCGTTGCAAGGTCGCCAGCAAGCCGCGCGCCTGGCGCCCCACGCCCACGGCCACCACGCCCCGCCCGGCGCCGG
>CAMFIW010000636.1 GCA_945952355.1 uncultured Phenylobacterium sp.
CAGGCGGAACGGAGTCGTTCGGAAGAGGCGCGGCAAGCGCATGGCCATCGCGCCGCTCCGACTAAGCGTCCAAGCGGTAGCCCGCGCCGCGCACGGTCTGCAGCATGGCGCGATCGAAGCCCTTGTCGATCTTCGAGCGCAGGCGCGAAATGTGGACGTCGATCACGTTGGTCTGCGGGTCGAAATGGTATTCCCACACCTTTTCCAGCAGCATGGTCCGCGTCACCGACTGGCCGGCGTGGCGCATCATGAACTCCAGGAGCTGGAACTCGCGCGGCTGCAGGTCGATCTCCCTGCCCTGACGGTGCACCGTGCGCCCGATCAGGTCCATCTCCAGCTCGCCGACCCGTAGCAGGGTCTGGACCGATCCGGTCTCGCGCCGCCGCGACAGGGCTTCCACCCGGGCGATCAGTTCGGCGAAGGCGTAGGGCTTGACCAGGTAGTCGTCGCCGCCGGCCTTCAGGCCTGCGACCCTGTCGTTGATCTCGCCGAGCGCCGAAAGGAACAGCACGGGCGTCTGGTCGCCCTCGCGCCGGATGGTCTCGATCAGGGTGACCCCGTCCATCTTGGGCATCATCCGGTCGACGATCATCACGTCGAACTCGCCGGCGCGGGCGGCCGCGAGGCCTTCCTCGCCGTCGGCGGCTCGCTTGCAGCTATGGCCGCCCTCGGTCAGGCCGCGATCCATCGCTTCGGCCGCCTCGAGGTCGTCTTCGACGATCAGGATCCGCATGATTCGCCCCCTATCCAGGCCGCGACTTAACCGGAAACCTTCAGGGGCAGGAAGATGGTCCGCCCGCCGCGGTAGATCCCGACCAGAACGCTCTGACGGCCAGCCTTCTTGGCGCCCTCGACCACGGCGCTGACGTCGGAGGCCGCATTCACGTCGCGATCGCCGGCGCGAACCAGGATGTCGTTGGCCTGGATGCCCTTCTGGGCGGCGTCGGACGATTGGTCGACCTTGCTGATCACCAGGCCGCGCACGGCCGCCTCGGCGCCGATCCGACGCCGGGCGGCCTCGTCCAGCGGGCTGAGCGAGAGGCCCAGCACCACCGGCGCCTGGGCGCCGCTCGCACCGTCCGAACCCGCACCGCCACGGCCCGAGCGGTTGTCGTTCGCGGCCAGCTGCTGCTCGGTCGGGCGCACGCCGGAGCGCACGTCGACCTGGCGCGGCTTGCCGTCTCGCAGCACCTGCAGCCGCAGCACGTCGCCCGCCTTGGCCTTGGCGACTTCGCGAGTCAGTTCCGACGAGGTCTTCACGTTCACGCCGTTCACGGCGATCACCACGTCGCCCGGCAGCAGCCCGGCGCGCTGGGACGGGCCGCCCTGGACCAGGTCGGCCACGATCGCGCCCTTCTGGCCGGGCACGCCCTGGGCCTCGGCCATCTCGGCCGTGTAGTTCTGGATCGAGGCGCCGATATAGCCGCGGGTGATCTTGCCGCCCGAGATCAGCTGCTTGGTGATGCTGTCGGCCACGTCCGCCGGGATCGCGAAGCCGATGCCGACCGAGCCGCCCGAGGGTGAGAAGATCGCCGTATTGACCCCGATCACCCGGCCGTAGACGTCGAAGGTCGGGCCGCCGGAATTGCCGCGATTGATGGGCGCGTCGATCTGGATGTAGTCGACGAAGGTCTCGCCGATGTCACGGCCATAGGCCGAGATGATGCCTGCGGTGGCGGTGCCGCCCAGGCCGAACGGATTGCCGACGGTGATCACCCAGTCGCCGACCCGCGGCTTGGCCGAGTTCTCGAAATTCACATAGGGGAAGTTGGATCCCTTGACCTTGATGACCGCAAGGTCGGTGCCTTCGTCGCGGCCGACCACGACCGCGTCGTACTCGCGCTCGTCCTTGAGCACGACCTTGATAGTGTCGGCGTTCTCGACCACGTGGTTGTTGGTGACGATGTAGCCGTCCTGCGAGATGAAGAAGCCCGAACCCGCCGACTGCTGGGTCGGCAGGCGCGGCTGAGCGCCCTTCCCCTTGGCCGGCGGCGAGCCGCCGCCGCCGTTGTCGTCATCGTCGTCGTCGCCGTTCGGCGCGCCGCGCGGCACGATGTCGAAGGGCAGGCCCGGGATCTGGCGGCGAAGCTGGGCGGGGTCGATCTTGGATGTCACGTTGATCGAGACCACCGCAGGAGAGACCTGCTCGAAGATGTCGGCGAAGGACAGCGGCGCGCCGGGCGGCGGGGCGAAGATCGGCGCCCCTGAGGTCCTGATCAGTTGGGCCTCCTGCGCGTTGGCGGCCGGAAGCCGCATCCCGGCCCCCGCCATCGCCGCCGTCACGATGCCCGCGCCGGCCACGGCGCCCAGGAGATAACCGGTCTTCTTCGAGGTCATAGGCCTTCTGTTCCTTGTAGGATTCGGCCGATGCCCGGCTTCGATCCCGACTAGCTAGGTTCGTTGCCTGAGAGCGCAAGCGGTCTCAAGTTACGTTTAGGTCACTCATAGCCCGTGCAACGCGTCGGTTGTGGGGCGCAATCGTGTCATCCGGCTTCATCCTTCGCCAGCCGGGCGAGCCGTTCGGCCTCATCCGCCGACAAATCGCCCTCCGGCGAGCGCCGCCGCAGGTTCGCCGCCCAAAGCGCGAGCCCCAACCCCACCACCAGGACGGGCGCCCCCCAGAGCGCCGCATTGCCCCAGGAGAACGCAGGCTTCAGCAGCACGAAC
>CAMFIW010000637.1 GCA_945952355.1 uncultured Phenylobacterium sp.
GGAGAACTATATCGGCCTGCCGTACTGACCGGGCGGCCCTGCGGGGAGAAGCGGCGCCGCCCGGACGGGCTCGGCCTACATGGCGTGCCGGACGGTCCCTGCCACTTCGGCGCGCTCGGCGTCCGACAGCGCGAGACCGAGCGCCTTGAAGCTCGACGCAATCTGGTCGGTCGTGCGCGACCCGATGATCGGAATGGTCGGGAAAGGCGAGTGGATCATGACGTTCAGCATGACCTGCGTCGGCGTCGCGCCATGGCGCCGCGCGATCGCACCCAGAACCTCGGCGCGCGAGCGGTTCTCCGGGCTCTCGTAGGCCTTCGCCGTGATGTCGTCCACCGCACCGCCGAGAGCCTTGTCGAAGTAGCCCTTGGCCTGGGACGAGTAGGGGATCGCGGCGAGACCCAGGCGGCGATGGACGGTGTAGAGCGCCTCGTTCATCTGGATCATGGTGTCGCCAGCCGTCCCCGCATTGCGGGTCGCCAGCGACCACTCCGGCTGGTTCGCGACGAATCCGGGCCAGCCCTTCTTGCGTGCGATCTCCGCCGCCTCCTCGATCCGCGCGCCCGACCAGTTCGAGCAGGCGTAGTAGCGCACGGCGCCTTCGCTGCGCAGCCGCTCGACGGCGGAGAGCATCTCCTCCACCGGGCGCGAGGGATCGTCGCGATGCAGGTAGAACAGGTCGATCGCGTCGACGCCCATGTTCTCCAGCGCTTCGGACGCATCCTGGCGGATCGAGGCTTCGTCCAGCCGGGCCACGTCGGGCGCGTCCACGTTGGGCGCGCCGCCCTTGGTGGCTATCACAACGCCCTTGGCGCCGCCGCGCGCCTTGAGCCAGCGGCCCAGGGTCTTCTCGCTGCAGCTGCGTTCCACATGGGGGAGCCAGTTGGCGTAGACGTGCGCTGAATCAATGAAATTGCCACCCTGCTCGACATAGCTGTCCAGCAGCGCGAAGGAGTCCTTCTGGTCCAGTTGGCCCCCGAGCCGATTTCCGCCGAGACAGAGGGGGGAGACCGCCAGGTCTGTTCCCGGAATGGTGATTCGGTTCTTGGGTGTCATGTCCATCTCCCTGCCGGCGAACACTCCGCCGTGCGGGGCAACGCTGCCATGTCCTGCCGGTCGATCCAAGGTGCCTGACGCACATGCCCGGGCCGCGCCGGGGTACTGCCTGGACCGTCCAGGTCTTCGGCCCGTGCGAAAATATGGCTGAAGGGTTATTTACTTCTTTCACTCCCTGCTCCGTCATGAACGGCAACCTGTGTCCCATCTTCTGCGATATCTAAACGCGATTCGAATGTGGGAGCTGCTCTGCTCGACTCTCGGTGCGCGTTCCAGAATGAAACTGGTGGGGGTTTGCAGGTGATGAAGTCTGTTTCGCGTCGCATCGCGGGGGCATCCCTCGGGCTCAAGCTCGGGCTTGGAGCCTTGCTGTTCACGGTTCCCCTGGTCACCGTCACCACGCTGCTCGCCGTTCACCTGCGTGCCGGAATTGCCTTCGTCGACAAGGAGATCGCGGGCGCGCGCTACCTTCCCGCCGTGTGGGCGGTGACGGAAGCCCTGGCCAACGGCGGCGACGTGGAAGGTGCCAAGGCGAGGCTTCGCCAGGGGCGCGGCGAGGCCGACGCGCTCTTCGGCAGCGCCGTCGCGGTGGATGCCCTGCTGGCGGCCAAGCCTGGCAACGCCTCGGCGGCCGGCAAGGAGGCCATCGCCGCGGTTGCGGACGGCTCCAACCTGACCCTCGATCCCGATCTCGACACCTTCTACCTGATGGAGACGGCCACGGTCCGCTTCCCCGAGGTGCTGTCGGCCATGGTGGCGCTGCGCGAGGCCGCCCGGCCCTACACCGCGCCGGGCCAGGCCAAGCCCGGCCTCAGGGAGTTCGCGCTCGTCTGGGGCGCCTCGACGCGCCTCTCGGTGGCGGGCGAGACGCTGAAGGGCTCGATCGAGTCCGCCTATCGCGGCAACAAGGACGGCTCCGTCGCGGCCGCGCTGCGGCCGGCCGCCACCGAGTTCCTCACCGACGTCGAGGCGACCGCCGAACTGGCCCGGGACATCGTGACCCGGATCGAGACCAACGGGGACATGGCCGGCGTGGCCGAAGCCCTGCAGAGCGCCGACGAGGTGCTGCGCGGCGAGACGACCCAGACCTGGCAGCGGGTGAACGCCGAGTTGCTCCGCCTGCTCGATGTGCGGCGCGCGGGCCTGGTCTCCACCGCCGCGGGCGCCGGGGCGCTGGTGCTCGTCTGCCTGTTGCTGGCCCTGGTGGCGGGAACGTTCGTGGTCCGCTCCATCCGCCGTCCCATCGGGGACATCGTCGGCGTCATCCGCCGCTTCGAGGCGGGCGATTTCGCCGCCGACGTGCCCCATGCCGACCTTCCCAACGAGGTGGGCGCCATGGCCCGTGCCCTGACGGAGTTCAAGGGCGCGGCCTCGCGCCAGCGCCTGACGGTGGCCGCGCTCGACGGCTCGCCGCTGATGATGATGATCACCGATCCCCAGGAGCACATCGTCTACATGAGCGTGGCGCTGCGGCGCTGGCTGGAAGCGGTGGCGCCGGCGTTCCGGGTCCACGATCCGAACTTCACCGTCGACGGGCTGCTGGAAAAGCACATCGACGCCTACCGCCAGAACCCCGCCCTCAAGCGCCAGCTGCTGCTCGACGACGGCGT
>CAMFIW010000638.1 GCA_945952355.1 uncultured Phenylobacterium sp.
CCTTTCGCGCCGCGGGTCAGGCTCCATGGCGAGCTCGGCCACGCGGCCGCGCGCGAGCGCGCCCAGCGCCGGCTGGAGGCCTGGCTCGCGGCCGAGGCCGGCCGCCGCCTCGCGCCGCTGCGCAAGCTGGAGACAGCCGTGGCCAGCGGCAGGGTCAAGGGCCTGGCCCGCGGCCTCGCCTATCGTCTCGTCGAGGCCGGCGGCGTGCTGGACCGCGCCCAGGTCCGCGCCGAGGCCAAGGCGCTGAGCCAGGTCGAGCGGCGCATGCTCAAGAGCCTGGGCGTCAAGCTCTCGGCCTTCGCGATCTACCTACCGGGCCTGCTCCGGCCACACGCCATCGCCTTCGCGTCCGGCTTCGCGACGGGCTGGCGTCCGGGCGTGGGGGCGCTCGCCCGCCTGCCCGAACCTGCGCCGCCAGCCCGCGACCTCAGCGCCTTCGGGCGTATGGCGGTAGGCGGCTACGCCGTTCCCGTCGAGACGCTGGAGCGATTGGACGCCCTGATGCGCGCCGCGCCAAAACAGGGCCAGGCCATGCTGATCTCCGACCAGGCCCGCGAGGAGCTGGGCTGGGAAGAGGCCGAGCTGAAGGCGATCCTGCGCGCCCTGGGCTTCGCCCCGGCCGCCAAGCCCAAGCCTGGCGAACCTCTGGCCTGGCGTCGTCGCAGCGAGCGCGCCGAGGCGAAGGCCGAGACCCGGCCGCCGCTCGCCTCACCCTTCGCCGCCCTGGCCGCGCTGAAGGACCGGCCCGCGCCCAGGCGCCGGCCGCGCCGCCGCCGCAAGTCGGGAGCCGCCGCGTGAGCGAGGCCGCGAGCTCCGTGCGCGCCGACGTCTGGCTGTGGCGGGCGCGGTTCTTCAAGACCCGCTCCCTGGCGGCCAGGTTCCTCGATGAGGGCAAGGTGCGCCTGACCCGCGCCGGGGCCGAGACCCGCATCGACAAGTGCGCCCGGCCGGTGAAGGTCGGCGACCAGCTGGTCTTCGCGGTCGGCGGCCGGCTGACCGCCGTGACGGTGGCGGCGCTGGGCGAACGACGCGGCCCGCCGGCCGAGGCCCGGACCCTCTATTCGGCGCTCGACGCCGGCTGACGATTGTCCGCGCCCGGCGCGCGGCCTAGCCTCAAGCCAAAGCGTTGGGGAGGCTCGTCACATGCGCCATCGGATCGCCGCCGTCCTGGCGGGACTTTGCCTGGCCGGTCCGGCCTTGACGGGCCCCGCCCTCGCCGCCCCGGCCCAGGAGCAGCGCGCCGTCGCCGGTCTCCAGAGCCCGGCCGAGATCCGCGTCGACAAGTGGGGCATCCCGCACATCTACGCCGCCAGCCGCCGCGACGCCTTCTTCCTGCAGGGCTACAACGCCGCGCGCGACCGGCTCTGGCAGATCGACCTCTGGCGCAAGAAGGGGCTCGGCCTGCTGGCCAAGGACTTCGGTCCCGCCTTCGCCGCCCAGGACCGCGCCTCGCGCCTGTTCCTCTATCGCGGTGACATGGCCAAGGAGTGGGCCGCCTATGGCGTCGGCGCCCAAGCCAATACCGAGGCCTTCGTGGCCGGTGTGAACGCCTATGTCGGCGAGATCCGCGCGGGCAAGCGGCCGCTGCCGCGTGAATTCGAGCTGGCCGGTTCGGCGCCCGACCTGTGGTCGGCCGAGGACGTGGTGCGCATCCGCAGCCATGGCCTGACCCGCAACGTGTCCACCGAGGTCTCCCGCGCCGAGATCGCCTGCGCCGCCGGCATGCCGGCCACCAAGCTTCTCAAGAAGCTCGAACCGGAATGGACCGCCGGCCTGCCCGCCGGCCTCGATCCATGCGACATCCCCAAGGGCGTGCTCGGCCACTACCCACTCGCGACCGGACGCATGAACTTCTCAGGCCGCGCGCTCTCGGCGCTCGACCTGCCGCAGGACGCGGTGGGCTCGAACAACTGGACCATCGCCCCCAGCCACACCACCACCGGCCGCGCGATCCTGGCCAACGACCCGCACCGCGAGCACGGCGCGCCCTCGCTGCGCTACATCGTCCACCTGGAGGCGCCGGGCCTGTCGGTGATCGGGGCGGGCGCACCGTTCCTCCCGGGGGTCTCGATCGGCCACAACGACACCATCGCCTTCGGCCTGACCATCTTCTACGCCGACCAGGAAGACCTCTACGTCTACGAGACCGACCCGGCCGATCCCGACCGTTACCGCTATGGCGACGGCTGGGAGAAGATGACCGTCGAACACCAGCAGGTGGCGGTGAAGGACGGCGCGACCCAGGACGTCACCCTGCGCTTCACCCGCCACGGTCCGGTGATCTTCACCGACGAGGCCCACCACCGCGCCTACGCCTTGCGCAGCGTCTGGGGCGAACCGGGGACCAGCGCCTATTTCGGCTCGACCCGCTACATGGACGCCAAGACCTGGCCGCAGTTCAAGGCGGCGCTGGCCGACTGGGGCGCCCCCAGCGAGAACCAGATCTATGCCGACGCCTCGGGCCATATCGGCTGGGTGGCGGCCGGCATGGTGCCCCGCCGGCCGAACTGGGACGGCCTGATGCCGGTGCCCGGCGACGGCCGCTACGAGTGGAAGGGCTTCCTGAGCGGAGACGAGATGCCGAGCCTCGCCGACCCCGCCCGCGGCTGGTACGCCAGCGCCAACGCCATGAACCTGCCGCCCGGATATCCCTATGC
>CAMFIW010000639.1 GCA_945952355.1 uncultured Phenylobacterium sp.
ATGAAGGCCGCCGAGTTTCTGGTCGAGGTCGATTAACCCCGTGGACAGGCCAGCCAGTCCGCCGTCGCGGCTATGCGCTTCCGCCGCCATCTGGACGGCCCCGTGCAAGGCCTCTGCGAAGGGGACGAAGCCTTTCGAAGTGCCACCATCCTCGGCGAGGGTATAGAGCTGGGCCTCGGCCGCCTCGATCTGGTCGCGGGCGGAGCGGTCCTCGTCGGGGGCCTGGGCGGTGGTGCTGATCTCTCCGCCGATGCGGATCAAATCGCGTCGCAGGGCAAGATCGTAGATGGCGCGCGCATAGTCCGGCGCGTTGGCGGCCGGCGGTGCGCGGTCGACGAGGTCGGCCAGATAGCGGACGCCTCCGAGTTCCTCGAAGGCCGGATCGCGGCTGAACTGCTCGGCGAGCAGGATCGGCTCGGCAAGCTGGCCCTTGCGGACGTGGGTCTCGATCGCGGCGAACAGGCGTTGGTGGAAGGGTTCGTAGAAGTGCCGCGACTGCAGGAAGTCGCCCAGCCTTTCGAAGGCGGCGTTGTCGTACAACACCGTGCCGAGCAGGGCCTGCTCCGCCTCGATATTGGCCGGGGCGTGCGGGATCACCGTGTCGTTGTGGGCGGTGCGGAGATCTAGAGCGGGGACGAGCGCCATGGGGTTACCGATAGCTTAAGGCCGGCCGCCCGCGCGATGCGACGCGCGCGTCCGGGCGCTGTTGCCCCCAGGAATCCTGCGGTCCTGTGGATGACCTTCGGTCGGCGAACGGATGATCCGCAGTTTAACCGGTCGCGACGGCCAACCCAACGCGAAACACCTCCGAGCGAGGAGCTTGGCGTCCGCTATTGACGTAGCTCGGCCGGCGCGGCGAGCGGGCGCCTCGCCCAGGATACCGCTTTCGTCAGGCGAAGGGCGCCAAGCGGGCATGAAAAACGGCGCGGAACCGAAGCCCCGCGCCGTCTGTGTCGTCCAGGCGAATGGACTGCGTTGGCCTAGGCCTCCGCGTAACCACCGTCCTGTTGGCCGGCGCCGCCTTCCAGAAGGTCCTGGGCGGCCTCTTCGGCGGCCAGGCGCTCTTCCTCGAACTGGGCGTCGATGATGTTCTCGCCGCGCGCTTGACGCTCGGCTTCGTCCATCGAGCGGGCGATGTTCAGGGTCACCGTCACGGCCACTTCGGCGTGCAGGCGCACCTTCACTTCGTGCAGACCCAGGGTCTTGATCGGCTTGTCCAGCACGACCATCGAGCGTTCGACCTTGCCGCCTTCCTCATTGATGATGTCGGCGACGTCGCGGCCGGAGACCGATCCGTAGAGCTGGCCGCTCTCACCCGCCTGGCGGATCAGGATGTAGGACGTGCCGTCGAGCTTTTCGCCCGCCTTGCCGGCCCGTTCCTTGGCCTGCTGGTTGCGGACCTCGATGTCGGCGCGCTGGGCTTCGAACACCTTCAGATTGGCGGCGTTGGCGCGGAGCGCCTTGTTGCGGGGCAGGAGGAAGTTGCGGGCGTAGCCGTCCTTGACGGTGACGACGTCGCCCAGCGAACCGCGGCCTTCCACGCGTTCGAGCAGAATGACTTTCATGTGCGGCCGCTCCTTACTTCACGACGTAGGGCAGCAGGGCCAGGAAGCGGGCGCGCTTGATGGCCTTGGCCAGTTCGCGTTGCTTCTTGGCCGAGACAGCGGTGATGCGCGAGGGCACGATCTTGCCACGCTCGGAGACGTAGCGCTGCAGCAGCTTCACGTCCTTGTAGTCGATCTTCGGAGCGTTGGCGCCGGAGAACGGGCAGACCTTGCGGCGGCGGAAGAACGGGCGACGGGCGCCGCCCGAAGCGGCGGGGGCGGCCGGGGCCGCGGAGGTTTCGTCGGTCATCGAGGATCCTCCCTTTCTCAGTAGCTGTCTTCGCGGCGCGGTTCGCGCTCGCGGTCACGGTCGCGACGGGCGAGCACCGGCGACAGTTCCAGGTCGAGCTCGTCGACGCGGACGGTCATGTAGCGCAGCACGTCTTCATTGAGCGACAGCTGGCGCTCCAGTTCCTTGATCGCCGGCGCCGGAGCGTCGAGGGCGAGCAGGGAATAGTGGCCCTTGCGGTTCTTCTTGATGCGGTAGGTCAGGTTGCGCAGACCCCAGTACTCGATCTTGGCGACGGTGCCGCCACCCTCTTCGACGAGGGCCTTGATCGTATCATTGAGGGCTTCGGCCTGTTGCGGCGAGATATCCTGCCGCGAAATGACAACGTGCTCGTAGAGCGACATGTACGTCCTTCCCATGTGGAGGGCGGCGCGCCCGCCGGCGGGTGACCGGCGGAGACGATGGTTCTCAAGCGAGGCGACCGGGAGTTTCCCGGCCCTTTGGCGTTCCGTGCTTGAGACCGCCTTCCGTGAAGAGCGGGGCTGATACGGGAAAAAGCCCCGTCGCGCAAGCGTTTCGGCCCTTGTCCGCAGGGCGAGCGCGGCTCAAGGTCCGCCGACTTTCCAAGCAGGGGTGAAGGACGATGGCCTCTATCCGACTTTCAGCCGCGGTGGGCGCGTTCGTGTTGTTGGCCTCGGGGTCGGCTTCGGCGGCGCCGAGCGCCAAGCAGCTCGAACTCGCGCATCGCTATATCGCCGCCGCCCACATGGATCGCACCCTGGACCAGACCCTGAAGGCGTTGATGCCCGCCATGC
>CAMFIW010000640.1 GCA_945952355.1 uncultured Phenylobacterium sp.
GGCCAGCGCCAAGTCTGGTTCGCCCTGCGCTTCGCGGGCCAGGAGGACGAGATCGACCTCGAGGCTCATGGCCATCCGGAGTTCGACGCCTGGCGCTGGGCGGGCCTCGACGAGGCGCCCGGCCTGGTCGTGCCGTTCAAGAAGCCGATCTATGAGGCGGTGGTCGCCGCCTTCGGTCCCCATGCCGCATCGGCGCGTGCCGGGCGGTCCAGCCTCCTGTAGGAAGGCGCCATGAGCTCCCCAAAGGCGCCGATCGTCATGGTGCACGGCGCCTTCTGCGGCGCCTGGACCTTCGAGCACTTCCGCGCCCCCTTCGAGGCCGCCGGCCACGCCGTCCATGCCGTCGACCTGCGCGGCCATGGACCGTCCGATCCGCCTTCGGTCGTGACCGGCCTGTCGATGTCTGACTACGCCGCCGACATCGCCCGGTTCTGCCAGGGGCTGGGCAAGCCGCCGATCCTGCTCGGCCATTCGCTCGGCGGACTGGCCGCGCAGCTCGCCGCGCGCAAGGCCAGGCTCCGCGCCCTCGTCCTGCTCGCGCCCTCCCCGCCCTGGGGCGTCACGGGCGCCTCGGTGGAGGAAGCCATCTCCGCGGTCGGCCTGCACATGCTCGGGCCGTTCTGGCTCCAGGCGGTCAATCCCGACCGGACAGTCGCGCGCACATACAGCCTCGACCGCCTCGCCAAGCCGGAGCGCGAGGCGGCGATCGCCCGCATGCGCCCGGAGAGTGGCCGCGCCCTGTGGGAGACGCTCAACTGGTGGCTCGATCCGTTCATGACCACCAGCATCGGCCCGGGCCCGATCGCAGCCCCCAGCCTGGTTGTGGCCGGCGCGCGTGACGTGGTGCACCCGCCCGCCACCGCCCGCCAGATCGCCGACCGCTTGGGCGGAACGACCATCGAGATGGCCGGCATGAGCCATTGGCTTCCCGGCGAGCCCGGCTGGGAGGACGTGGCGCGCGAGGTCCTGACCTGGCTGGCCAAGGTCGCGGAACCCGCCTAGGTCCGGACGGCCCCCGGACGGCGGTCCAAGGCCCGACGTCAAATCGATTCAAGACCGGACCGGGAAGGCCTGCTCGGCTCTCAGGGCAGGTCCCGCCGCCGAAAGCCCCTGCGCCGCGGCGGGATGACGCTGCGCTGGAAATTCGGCAGGCTGCCGACCTGGCCCGCCCTCCGTCTCCGGGAGCTCCCATGATCGCCGACCTGACCCTCGCCATCGCCCACCATGTCCTCGTGTTCGGACTGGCGGTGATGATGGCCACCGAGCTCGCACGACTAAGGCCGGGCCTCGCCGGCTCCGACGTGGCTCGGCTCGCCCGACTTGACGCCGGCTATGGCGGCACGGCCGGCCTGATCATCGTCATCGGCGTGCTGCGCGTGATCTACGGCGTGAAGGGCTATGCCTACTATCTCCACAATCCGTGGTTCTGGGGGAAGATGGCGACCTTCGCGGTGATCGGCCTGCTGTCGATCCCGCCGACCATCGCCTTCCTGCGCTGGCGCAAGGCTCAGGCCTTGGAGGCCGGCTTCGCCCCGCCGGACAGCGAGATCGCCCGCATCCGCCGCTTTCTGGTCTACCAGATGGCCCTGCTCGTCCTGGTCGTCGCCCTCGCGGCGACCATGGCGAGGCTGGGCTAGACGTCCGACCCGCTGACCAGTTTCAGGCCCAGAATCCCGGCGACGATCAGGCCGACGCAGAAGAGCCGCGGCAGGGTCACCGGCTCCTTGAACAGCACGATGCCGAGCGCGACGGCGCCGACCGCACCGATCCCCGTCCAGACCGCATAGGCCGTGCCCAGCGGCAGTGACTTCACCGCCCAGGCCAGCAGCGCCATCGAGGCGGCCAGCATGGCGGCGGTGAAAGCGGTCGGGATCGGCCGCGTGAAGCCGTCTGTGTACTTGAGCCCCACGGCCCAGCCGACCTCGCAGAGGCCCGCCACGAACAGAACCAGCCAAGCCATGACGCCGGGCTCCCTATCGGTGCGGGTCGTCCCGCCGAAAAGAGAAAGGCGCCGGGGTCGTCCCCGGCGCCTGGAATTCTCGGATCAGGCCGGGGGCCGGATCAGAAATGCCGCTCGCTGTAGAGCAGGGTCGCCAGGTCGGCCTTGGCGGTCGCGGGCGTGCCGTCAGGCTTCTTCAGCTGGACGAAGACGAGGCCGTCGGAGACGTGCTCGTCATAGTACTCCCACGAATTGGTGATCCGCTTGTAGTCGGTCGGCGGCGTGAAGTCGTTGCGCTGCACCGGCATGAAGGGGTCGTGCAGGTAGGACCAGATGTTGAGAGCCGCGATGATCGGCTTCTCGCCGTCGATGGCGTAGTTCAGCGTCAGGCTGCAAACGTCCTTGTTCGAGCCCGGGCTTTCCAGGGTGATCGAATAGTCCTTGCTGGCGCCCAGCTGCTTCACCATCACCTGCACGCCATTCTTCTTGGCCTTCTTGAAGCCGTTGGCCTGGGCGAGTTGGATCCAGTCGCCGCCCTTCACCAGGGGCATGCAGACATTGGTCAGGACCTGGGTGATCTCGAAGCCGTCACCCGAGGTCGGGAGGGTCGGCTCGGGCTTGGCGGGCTCCGCCGGGGCGGCGGGCGCGGCCGATGCGTCGGGAGCCGGCGTGGCCGGCGCGGGCGTGGCCGGGGGC
>CAMFIW010000641.1 GCA_945952355.1 uncultured Phenylobacterium sp.
ACACACTGCATATCGTCGGCAGCGTCAGATGTGTATAAGAGACAGGTGCATGACCAGCTGGCCTTTGCGGCCCGCCCGGCGCCGCTTTGGACGCGAGTGTTCCGGGGACCGAATCCGGAGGCCCGCCAAGGGTTCCTGGCGGCGGGCCCCTACAGGCTAGAAGGCGGAGACGCCGGTGAGGTTTCGACCGATCAGCAGTCGCTGAATGTCCGATGTGCCGTCCGGCACGGACAAGACCCGCGCGTCCCGATAGAGACCCTGGATGGGGTATTCAGGGCTGAGGCCGTTCGCGCCGAATACTTCCAGGCAGCGATGGGTGATCCGAATGCCCGCCTCCGTGGCGAAGAGCTTGGCCATGGCGGTCTGTGTGTCGCAACGGGCCCCGCGGTCGACCAGGGCCAGGCCTCGATAGACCAGCAGCCTCGCCGCATCGAGGTCGGCCGCGGCTTCGGCGAGCTTGATTTGTATCGTCTGATGGCCTGCGATGACCTTGCCCCACTGCTCGCGCGTACGGGCGTAGTCGATCGCCGCCTCCAAGGCTGCGCGGGCGATGCCACAGCTGATCACCCCGACGAAGCAGCGAGCGCGCTCGAAGCTTCGCAGGGTTTGAGACAGCCCCCCGCCCTCGACCCCGATGATGTTGTCCTCTGGCACCTCACAGTCGATCATCAGCTGCCCGGTCGGCCAAGTGTTCAGGCCCAGTTTCCTGAGATTGGTGCTCTCATAGCCCTGCTCTTCGCGGTCGATCAGAACTTGGCTCAACGGCGCCCGCGGATCCTCGCTGGTCCGGCAGACAACGACGGCCAGGTCGGACACATGGGCGTTGGATATCCAGGTCTTCTCCCCGACGATCCGCAGCGTTCCGCGGCCCGTGGGCGTGGCGCGCGTCAGCACATTGCGCGGATTCGAACCGACCCCAGGTTCGGTGATGGCGGTGCACAGCGTGCGGCGGCCGGCGATCAGGTCGGCGAGGTAGCGGTCCTTCAAGTGCTGTGGGGCGAAGCGGGCGAAGGTCCCGACGGCGCCGTCCTGAAGGCTCACGAGACCGCCGAGCCCACCATCCACATGGCAGATTTCCTCGATCATGCGACCGGTGAGCATGTTTGAGAACTCGTAGCCGCCGTCTGACTCCGGAACATACATGGCGCCGACGCCGAAGGGTGACATGCGCTGGAAGAGGTCCTTCGCCTCTTCCATGGACGGGGGCCGGTCCCCCAGCCCCCGGGCGAAGGGCCGAACCTCCTTGTCGAGAAAGCGCCTGAAGGTATCGAGGACGAGCTGTTCGTCCTCGTTGAGCTCGAGAAACATCTTCGTATCCTTGAATAGGCTTATCGGCCCTGCCAGACGGGAGGCCGCTTCTCCCCGAAGGCGGCGAGGCCCTCCCTGAAATCCTCGGAGGCCAGCACCGGCCCCACGATCCGCATCTGCTCTTCCCAGCCCCTGGCCTCGGTCCACCCCTCGGCCTGACACCGGAAGGCGATCTCCTTTGAGGCCTTGAGCGCCAGCGGGGCGTTCGCCGCCATCGCGCGGGCGAGATCCATCGCGGCGGCGAGGGCCTGACCGGGCTCGGCGATCCGGTTTACGACCCCATGGGCGTGCAAGGTCTCCGCGGCGACCGGATCGCCCAGCAGGATCATCTCCATGGCCAGGTGATACGGCATCCGCCTTGGCAAGCGCAGCACCCCGCCACCCAAGGCCACCAGGCTGCGCTTCACCTCCGGCAAGCCGAAGGTCGAGGTGCGGGAGGCGACGATCAGGTCGCAGCTGAGGGCGAGCTCGAAGCCTCCCGCCAAGGCCGGGCCTTCGACCGCCGCGACAAGCGGCTTGAGCGCCGGCTTGGCCATGACGCCGAATCCCCCGCGCCGTTCGGTCAGGGCGCTCTCGCCGCGGGCGGCGGCCTTGAGGTCCTGGCCGGCGCAGAAGACGCCGCCGGCCCCGGTGATGACCCCCACGCTGACCGAGGCGTCCTCGTCCAGGCGGTCCAGCGCGGCTTCCATCTGCCGGGCCGTGGCCAGATCGAAGGCGTTACGCGCCGTGATGCGGTTGATGGTGATCACAAGGACGGCTCCGTCCTGGCGCACCTGAATGGTCTGTTCCATCTGGGTCATCGCGATGCTCAGACCGCCATGTCGAAGCCGCCGTTCACCGGATAGGTCTGACCGGTGACCCAGGCGGAGGCGTCGGAAGCCAGGAACAGAATCATGTTGGCGATGTCGCTAGGTTCGCCGAACCGGCGGATCACATATTTTGCCAGGGCCCGCTTCGCGAACTCGGGATTCGAGACCATCGCCTCCGTGGCGGGTGTCCGGGTCGCCGAGATCGCCACGCAATTTGCGCGGACATTGACGCGACCCAGGGTTCGGGCGATGCCCCGCGTGAAGCCCGCCGTTCCGGCCTTGGCTGCGCTGTAGACTTCCAGATTCGGCTCACCCACGCGGCCGGCGTCGGAGATGACGTTGACGATCGACCCTGATCCGGCGGTGATCATGTCAGGCAGGAAGACCCGGCATGTGTTGAGAACGCCTGTCAGGTTCACGCCGATCCAGGCGTCCCACTCGGCGGGATCCTGCTCCCAGAAGGGCCTGCCGGTCAGGCCGGCGCCGGTCGGCCCGGCGTTTCCAGCGTTGTTCACAAG
>CAMFIW010000642.1 GCA_945952355.1 uncultured Phenylobacterium sp.
ATTTTTTTAATGATACGGCGACCACCGAGATCTACACACTGCATATCGTCGGGCAGCGTCAGATGTGTATAAGAGACAGGGCCGAAACCATGTGGCGGCTCCGAGGCGCAAACTCCAGGGGGCGATCGAACGGGCGGCGTTCGGCCGACCTGTCCAATCACAAAAGATTCAACCCGACTGCGACTCCCTGTCCGACCGCCGAGCTTGAAGCCGATTCCCGAACGGCGTTAACGATTCGGTGAGAGGCCAATCACTATTAACCGGTCTTAAATTAACTCGCTGGCAAGTTAACGGCGGGGTTCAGGCGGATTCCGGAAACCGGAAGCTGAAGCGGCGCGGGCGGTCTAGGAGGATTCAATGCGCGTACTGTTGATTGAGGACGACAGCGCGACCGCGCAAAGCATCGAATTGATGCTGAAGTCGGAGGGCTTCAACATCTATACGACGGACCTCGGGGAAGAGGGCGTCGATCTGGGCAAGATCTACGACTACGACCTGATCCTGCTCGATCTGAACCTGCCCGACATGAGCGGGATGGACGTGCTGCGCACCCTGCGGGTCGCGAAGATCAACACGCCGATCATGATCCTGTCCGGCTCGGCCGAAATCGACACCAAGGTGAAGACCCTGGGCGGCGGCGCCGACGACTACATGACCAAGCCGTTCCACAAGGACGAGTTGGTCGCCCGCATCCACGCCGTGGTCCGCCGCTCGAAGGGCCACGCCCAGTCGGTGATCAAGACCGGCGACATCACGGTCAACCTGGACGCCAAGACGGTGGAGGTGAACGCCAACCGCGTGCACCTGACCGGCAAGGAATACCAGATGCTGGAGCTGCTCTCGCTGCGCAAGGGCACGACGCTGACCAAGGAAATGTTCCTGAACCACCTCTATGGCGGGATGGACGAGCCCGAGCTGAAGATCATCGACGTGTTCATCTGCAAGCTGCGCAAGAAGCTGGCCGCCGCCGCCGACGGCAAGCACCACATCGAGACGGTGTGGGGCCGCGGCTACGTGCTGCGCGATCCTTCCGAGGGCCAGGTCGCCGCCTAACCGCCTGACCGATCTGTCTTCGCGAGCGCCCGCCCTCACCGGCGGGCGTTTTCGATTCTGAAGCTCAGGCCCTCGCCCAACTGAGGCGGACCAAAGGATTGTCGCGCTTGCGGAAACGGCTAACCTCGACCCCCTAACGGATCGCGGGGAGGCGGCGATGATCAGGAACCTGGCGCTGGGGCTCGCCCTGGTCGGCGCGCTGGCCCTGGCCTGGTGGGCCGGAACACCGCCGCGGCCCCTGCCCGACACCGCCCCCGCGACCGCGTTTTCCGCCGCCCGCGCCATGGTGGACGACCGGGTGATCGCCCGGGTTCCGCATCCGATCGGCACGAGCGCCAACGCCGCCGCGCGGGACTACATCGTCCAGCGCATGACCGAGCTCGGCCTGCAGCCTCAGGTGCAGAAGACCTTCGCCTTCTCCCGGACCAAGCGCCTGTCCGATCCCTTCGTTCTGGGCGGGCAGGTGGAGAACATCGTAGGGGTGCTGCCCGGCGCTGACCGCGCGACCCCGGCGGTGGCGCTGATGGCCCACTACGACAGCGTGCCGGGCTCGCCGGGCGCGGCGGACGACGCGGCGGGCGTCGCCGCGACCCTGGAGGCGGTGCGCGCCCTCAAGGCCCAGGGGACGCCGGCCCGCGACGTGGTGGTGGTGATCACCGACGGCGAGGAGGCCGGACTGCTGGGGGCTCAGGGGTTCTTCCGCGAGCATCCGCTGGCGCGGCACGTCGGCTTCCTGATCAACATGGATACGCGCGGCGGCGGCGGCCGAGCGCAGATGTTCCAGACCGGAGCCGACAACGGCCAGGTCGTCGACCTCTTTCGCCGCTCGGCGGCGAACCCAACCTCGTCCTCGCTGACGGTGTTCATCTACGAACACATGCCCAATGACACCGACTTCACGATAGCCAAGGACGCGGGCGTGACGGGGCTGAACTACGCGTTCATCGGCCGGCAGTTCGACTACCATTCGCCCACCTCGACGGCCGACAATCTCGACCAGGCCAGCCTGCAGCACATGGGCGAACAGATCCTGGCGGCGTCCCGGGCGGCGGCGACCGCCAAGACCCTGCCCGCCAAGGCGCCGAACGCGGTCTATTCGCACCTGTTCGGAAACTACGTGCTGGCCTATCCGCCCGCCATGGGCTGGGCAGTGCTGGCCGCCGCCCTGGCCCTTACCGCGATCGGCGTCTGGCGCGCCCAGCGTCGGGCCGCCTTCACCTGGGGCGACGTGGCGCGCGGCGCCGGCGCGGCGGCCTATCTCGCCCTGACCGCCTCGGTCCTGCTGCGCATGGCGCGGCGCGGGACCGGGGCCGGGTTCGGCTTCATGGAGCAGCGAAGCCTGCTGGCGCAGGTGGGACTGTGGGAGGGGGCCCTGCTGCTGGTCGGGACCGGGGCGACGATCTATGCGGCGGCGGCTTCCGGGCGCGGCAGCTCGCGCTTCCACGCCGCCCTGCTGGCCGCCGCCGCCGGCGCGGCCTGCTGCGCCTTCGGCCTCGACATCCCCGGGCTCGTAATCGGCGGGGCGGGCGCCCTGGTGGCCCTGTTCACCTTCGGCAAGCCGGCAGGGATCGACGGGGTC
>CAMFIW010000643.1 GCA_945952355.1 uncultured Phenylobacterium sp.
CCTCGGCCGAATCCCCCGATCGATGGCTCGTTAAGTTCAGCGAGTACGCCGTGGTCAACGTCGCTGGGGCATGGAAGGGCTGGAGAAACCCCGTCCGCTACACGACGATGGAAGAGTTGGGCATCGACTTCGCAGCTCTGTCGTTCAAGGCAATGCCCGCAGCCGCAGAGCCCGCCGAACAGATTGCCGCTTCCGCCAAATCAACACCTATGACCATCGCTCAGGCAAAAGCCGGGCTCGCTTTAACCTTTGGCGTGTCCCCCGACGCCATCGAAATCATCGTTCGAGGCTAAGCCATGCCCCGCAGCTACAACCTCTCGGAATGCTTCGCCGAGTATGGCGTCAAGCAGAAGAACGTCCGGTGGAGCTGGTCAGCCCGCTCCGAAACGGAAGTGATCATGACCTTCTGGCTACCCGGCTTCAAAGGCGGGAAGCGGTACGAATCTGAGGCCCTCAGCCCCGACGCTCCTTGGCTCAACCTGCCAGGCAACAAGGAGCGACTGGAAAACCTCATCTGGGCCTGGGACCACGGCGACCGATTGCTGCGGGTTATCGTCGTCGTGCCTCGAGACGAGTCTTCGCCGTCATGGGAAATCGGCGAATGCTATCCCAAGCCCAACATGATCATGCGGATCACCAAGCTTAACCGGGAAACGGGCGAATTCGACGCCGAACTGGTTACCTAGCTCGGCGAACGAATTAGCTGCCTTTCAGCCGCTTCGCTTTCGCCTGGGAGCCAGTCGACATGCTCCTAAGCACCTTCACCGCCGGCCCATCGACCGGCCGCCCGCCCTTCTCCGCAAGGATCGCCATCGACGTCTTAATCGGCCCTTGGGCTTCAAGTCGCTCGATGGCTGCGATCCGCCTTTGTCGACCTTTGATTTTCGCCATGATGATTTGAAAGGAAGGGGTGGTGCCGCCTAGGTGACTCGAACACCTGACCTACGCATTACGAATGCGCCGCTCTACCGGCTGAGCTAAGGCGGCCCGAAGGCAGATCGCGGGGCCGAAGCCCCGCGAAGGGCGCCTATTTAGCGGCTCTCGGCGCGCTCGCCAAGCGGCGTCGCGCCAAAGGCCGTCTTTGACCGCCGGGAGGAGACGGCGGCGGGGTTTCGTCAGGCCCCTCCTCGTCCTCGTAGACGCCCTCCAGGGCGTAGGGATCGGGCGCCTGGGCCTCGAAAGCCGGCTGGTCGGCATAGGAGATCGGTAGGTCCGGCAGCTCGGTCATCCCGCGTTCCCGCCGCTCGTGGCGCGGATGGATCAGCTCGCCGGTCTCCGCGAAACTCGCCACCAGGCGCGCCCAGTCCGCCGGCAGGTAGGCGAAGGCGCGCCCCTCCGGGTCCAGGTCGGACCAGTCCGGCTCGCTGGGCGCACCCAGGCCCCGGCTCATCCACAGGCGCGCCTCGTCGGCCTGCCCCGCGGCATAGGCCGCGCGCGCCAGCAGGCCGGCGATGCGGGCGGTCATCGATTCGGTGGGAAGCTCCGACGCCGCGTGCTGCGCCCGTTGCGGATCGCCCGCAATCAGCCACGACTCAACCACCAGGATGCGGCTTTCCCGGGCTCCGGGATTGAGCGCGGCCAGGTCGGCCAGCCGCTGGGCCCGTTCGCGCGGGGTCTCGTTGGTCTTGAGGTCGCGATAGGCCAGCCAGAGGGCGGGGTGCGGCGCGACCTTCCACGCGACCTCGATCGCCTGGGCGGCGCGAGCCGGCTTGCCGGTGTCGGCCAGCAACCGAGCAGCCATCACCACGCCAGGCGCGAAGCCGGGCTGCAGCTTGGCCGCCTCCAGGGCGTAGTCGACGGCCTGGGCGCGGGCCTTGGGCTGGGACGCGGTCTCGAGCTGGGCGGCGGACGCGGCCAGCAGGGCCGCGCGGCCGCGCTCGGCCACCACCGGCGGGACGATCTTGCGGTCGAGGGCCCCCTTGACCAGGTCGCGCGCGGCCTCCCAGTCGCCCTCTTCCAGACGCGCCTCCAGAAGAGCGCGCCAGGCCCAGCGGGCGGTCCGCGCTTGGCCATAGGCCTGTTCGGCATGGCCGACGGCCGCGATGCGGTCGCCCTGGGTAAGAGCGAGCTGCATGAGGCCCTTGTGACCCGCCAGGCGCATCTCTGGAAAGCCCAGCATGGCGGAATAGGCCGCCTGGGCGCCGGCGGTGTCGCCCGCGGCCTCCGCCGCCTGGGCCGCCAGGACCCGCGTCAGACCCGGCGCCTCGATGGCGATCTCTGACGCCTTGGCGGCCAGCCGGCGCGCCTCGGCGCCGTCTCCCGCCGCAGCGGCCAGGAAGCCGCGGGTCAGGACTTCGAGCGATTGACGGCGGCGGGTTTCGGCGCGGGCGCGTTCGGCGCGAACCGGCGCGTTCAGAACCCAAAGCAGCAACCGCCAGGCCAGCATGGCGACCAGGGCCGCCAGAAGCACGATCAGCACCAGGGCGGTGGCCGTGAGGTCCGCCCGCCAGCCCAACCAGGTGATGCTGGCATGGCCCGCTTCGCCGGTGACCGCCAGGATCGCAACCACCAGGACGGCGACGAAGGCGAAGGCGAGGACGGTGCGGATCATGCGCCGCTCCGCGACATCCGGGCCAGCTCCTCCAGCGCCTGGGCGCGAACCGCAGACAGCCGCCGGTCGATCTCCGCC
>CAMFIW010000644.1 GCA_945952355.1 uncultured Phenylobacterium sp.
CGGGGCGGCGTTTTTCGTCGTCGTCGGCGCGTTGATCCTCACCGGCCTTTGGGCGAACCTCTTTCCCGCCTTGCGCAAGGCGGACCGCCTCGAATAACTGTCCGCCGAATTATTCTTTTAGGGAGATAGATCCATGGGCGCCCTTTCAGGCAAAGTTGTTCTCGTCACCGGAGGCGGCAACGGTATCGGCCGCGATTGCGCGCTGATCGCCGCGCAGGAAGGCGCGAAGGTCGTGGTCAACGACCTCGGCGGCGGCCTCAAGGGTGAAGACGAAGGCTCCGCGGGTCCGGCCGAAGCGGTCGCCCAGGAAATCCGCGCCGCCGGCGGCGAAGCGGTCTCCAACTCCGACAGCGTGACCGATCTCGACGCCGTCTACGGCATGGTCGAGCAGGCCAAGAAGGAATTCGGCGGCCTGCACGCCGTGATCAATCCGGCCGGCATCCTGCGCGACGTGATGTTCCACAAAATGACCGAAGCCGAGTGGGACGCGGTCATCGCCGTCCACATGCGCGGCTCGTTCAACGTGGCCCGCGCCACCATCGAGCTGTTCCGCGAACAGAACGACGGCGCCTACATGTTCTTCACCTCGACCTCGGGTCTGTTCGGCAACATCGGCCAAGCCAATTACGGCGCGGCCAAGATGGGCATCGCCGGCCTCTCGCGGATCATCGCCATGGAAGGCGCGCGCAATAACGTGCGCTCCAACTGCGTGGCGCCGGTCGCCTGGACCCGCATGACCCAGTCCGTCCCCGTGAAGGACGAAGCCGCTGCGGCCCGCCGCGCGGTGATGGCCGAGAAGATCCGCGCCGACCAGCCGGCCCGCTTCTCGGTGGCCATGATCACCCCGGCCGCCGCCAGCGTCTCGGGCCAGATCTTCGGCTCGTCGGGCGAGAACATCATCCTCTACTCGCAGCCGCGGCCGATCGAGACCGTGACCAAGGAAGAGGGCTGGACGGTCGACTCGATCATCAAGGAAGCCATCCCGAAGATGGCCCCGAAGTTCTTCGACCTGAACCGCGGCCCGCTGCCGGGGAACAACAACCAGCAACAGGCGGCGGCTCCGGCCAAGGCCTGAACCTCTCCAGGTTCCTGACGATGCGGCGGCGCTCTGACGGGCGCCGCCGTTTTCGTATCCGCTAGAGCCGGTGGAACTTCACCCACTCCTCGCGGGAGAGTTCCCAGTAGAGCGAGCGCCGCGTGGCCCCGTCGGGCCGCACGCTCTCCACCTCGCCCATCCGCCGAAAGCCCGCCGCTTCGATCGACTTGGCCGAGCGCACATTGTCCAGCGCCGCCGTCAGCCCGATGAGCCGCACGCCCAGGGTTTCGAACATCCAGGCGATCGAACGCGCCACGCCCATCCGCCCGCCGCCGGTGTTCTGCAGGTCCGCACGCCGCGCGCCGGCCAGCTCCGCCGAGGACCGCTCCGGCCAGACGGTGTAGCGGCTGTAGCCCGCCACCCTGCCGTCCTCGTCGAGGTTCACCGCCAACACGCAGCGGCCCTCCTGGCGCAGCGCCTCGCTGTCGGCCACCCACTTCGCCACGGTCTCCCGCGTGAACGGCCGTGGCAGGTCGTAGATCGGATCCGACACCCGCGGATCGGACAGCAGATCCAAGAGCCCCTCCACATGCTCGGCCCCCGCCACCATGTGCCCCGCCGCCACTCGGACCGCCGCGCGGATGGCGGCCTCTTCCTCCGGCGTCGCGGTCAGCACCGTCTTGGGGGGAGCGCTCATGTCGTCGCCATCCTCTCCAACGCCACCCCGGACAGGCGGCGCGTGATCCAGTCGGTCTTCGCGCTGGCGCCCAGCGAATCGTAAAAGGCGATCGAAGGCGCGTTCCAGTCGAGCACGGCCCATTCCAGCCGGGTCAGGCCCTCGTCGCGGCAGCGTTCGGCCAGTCGTTTCAGCAGCGCCTTGCCGGCGCCGAGGCCTCGCGCTTCCGGCTCGACGAACAGGTCCTCCAGATAGATCCCGTGCCGCCCGGTGAAGGTCGAGTAGTTGTAGAACCAGACCGCGAAGCCGATCGGCGTCCCGTCCGCCTCGGCGATGTCGCAGAACAGGCGTGGGTTCGCGCCGAACAGCGCCTTGGCGATATCGGCCTCCGTCGCCGCCACCTCGTGCAGCAGGTGTTCGTACTCGGCGAGCGCCCGAATGAAATGGTGGATGGTCGCGGCGTCTGAGGCGGCGGCGGGTCGCACAGTCACGGTCATGCTTGGTATCATCCTCGCCCGCTCCGGAGACCGCAACCGATGGCCGTCAGTCCCGACTATCTCGACTATGTGCTCGAACAGCTCGAGCCCCTGGGCGGCATCACCCATGCGCGGATGTTCGGCGGGGTCGGCCTGCGCCGGCACGGCCTGTTCTTCGGCCTGATCGCCGACGACGGGCTCTATCTGAAGGTGGACGCGGTCAACCGCCCGGCGTTCGAGGCGGCCGGCTGCGAACCGTTCAAGCCGTTCGGCGGCGACAAGCCGATGAGCTACTGGACCGTGCCCCTCGACGCCCTGGAAGACCCCGACCTGCTGGCCGACTGGGCCCGCAAGGCCCTCGACGCCGCACAGCGCGCCGAGGCCAACAAGGGCAAGAAGAAGGCCTAGACCGAGACCCCCACCGTTCCCTCGGAGATGATC
>CAMFIW010000645.1 GCA_945952355.1 uncultured Phenylobacterium sp.
GGACCGCACCGGCCGCCCAGCGCCGGGCCGTGCTGATGGTCGCCGGGCTCGCGCCCCTGTTGGCGATCGGCCTCTACGTGCTCATCGGCGCTCCCGACTATCCGGACCAGCCCTTCGTGGCCCGGGTCGCGCACTGGCGCACGGCGGACCTGCGCACCCTGACGACCCAGGAACTGGCCGCGGTGCTGCGGGTGGTGACGCAGCAGCACCCCGACCCCGAGGGATATCGCTTCCTGGCGTTGGCCGAGAATCAATCCGACAACCCTTCCGGCGCGGCCCGGGCCCTGCGCCAGGGCCTGACCATGGCGCCCGACCGCGCCGACCTCTGGGAGATGCTCGGCGTGACCCTGGTGGCCGAGGCCGACGGTCAGGAATCGCCGGGCGCCGTCGCCGCCTTCAGGGAAGCGCTGAAGCGCGATCCCAAGCTGGTGCTGGCCCGCTTCCACTTGGCGCGCGCCCAGGAGCAGTCGGGCGACCATGCCGGCGCCCTGGCCTCCTTGAGGGCCCTTCAGGCCGACCTGCCCGCCGACGATCCCCGCCGTCAAGGCCTGGACCAAGCGATCCGGGAGGCGGAGGCCGCGCCGGCGCCAGGCGCGGCCGCGACGGTCGCGGCCGCTCCGCCAGCCGAGCAGCTTCAGATGATCCGCGGCATGGTGGCGGGCCTCGCCGCTCGGCTGCAGGCGCAGCCCGACGACCCCGAGGGCTGGGAGCGGCTCGTGCGCGCCTACGCCGTGCTGGGCGACACGCGAGCGAGGGACGAGGCGCTCGCCAAGGGCAAGGCGCAGTTCGCGGGCCGCCCGGCCGTGCTCGCCCGCCTCGAGACGGCGGCCAAGACGGAGCCTATGAAATGAGCGGCTGGCTGCCGAAATCCCCCAAGGCGCGGCGACGCCTGATGCTGGTGGCGGCGATCGCGCCCGTGCTCGCGGTGGCCGCAGGGCTGACCCTCTGGGGCCTGTCGGACTCGATCTCCTATTTCTACACGCCGTCCCAGGCCGCCGCGGCCAAGCCGCCGCCGGGACGCTCGATCCAGCTCGGCGGGCTGGTGAAGACCGGCAGCGTGGCCAAGCATCCGGACGGACGCGTGGAGTTCACGGTCGAGGACCAGACCAAGGCCGACAAGGTGCTCTATCGCGGCGACCTCCCGGACCTGTTCCGCGAGGGGCAGGGCATCGTGGCGACGGGCGCCTTCCGCGACGACGGCGTATTCGAGGCCAAGCAGGTGCTGGCCAAGCACGACGAGCGCTACATGCCCAAGGCCGTGGCCGACCAGCTGAAGAAGCAGGGCGAGTGGCGCGGCGACGGCGCGGTGGCCGCCTACGAGCGTCCGGGCGGCGCGCGATGATCTCCGAACTCGGCGCCTTCGCCCTCGTCCTGGCGCTCGCATTGTCGCTGTGCCAGTCAGGCTTGTCCGCCGTCGGGCGCTGGCGGCGCTCCGCCATCCTCGCGGGCGCGGGAGAGGGCGCGGCCCTCGCCGCCTTCCTGGGCGTGGCGGTCGCTTTCGGGGCCCTGATGCACGCCTTCGTCGTCTCCGACTTCTCGGTCTCGAACGTCGCGGCCAATTCGCATACCGAGAAGCCGCTGCTCTACCGAGTGGCGGGGACCTGGGGCAGCCACGAGGGCTCGATGCTGCTCTGGTGCCTGGCGCTCACCGGCTTCGGCGCCTGCGTCGCAGGACTCGGACGTGGCCTGCCCAAGGGCCTAAAGGCGCTCGCGGTGATGACCCAGGGCCTGCTGGGCGTGGTGTTCCTGGCCTATACGGTCTTCGCCTCGAATCCGTTCACCCGCCTTGCCGCGCCGCCGGTGGAGGGCCGATCGCTCAATCCGTTGCTGCAGGACCCGGCGCTCGCGGTTCACCCGCCCTTCCTCTATGCCGGTTATGTCGGGCTGTCGGTGGTGTTCTCCTTCGCCGTCGCCGCCCTCATCGAGGGCCGGGTCGACGCCGCCTGGGCGCGGTGGGTGCGGCCATGGGCGCTCGCCGCCTGGTCGCTGCTGACGGTCGGGATCATGCTGGGTTCGTTCTGGGCCTATTACGAACTCGGCTGGGGCGGCTGGTGGTTCTGGGATCCCGTGGAGAACGCCAGCTTCATGCCCTGGCTTATCTCGGCGGCCCTGCTGCACTCGGCCATCGTCACGGAGAAGCGCGGCGCGTTGTCGGGATGGACGGTGTTCCTCGCCCTGGCGGCCTTCACGTTCTCGATGCTCGGCGCCTTTCTGGTGCGGTCGGGCGTCCTCACCTCGGTTCACGCTTTCGCTGTCGACCCGACCCGTGGCGTGCTGCTGCTGATCATCCTTGGCGCGACGGCCGGGGCGGGTTTCGCACTGTTCGCCTGGCGCGCGCCGAGCTTGGCTCAAGGCGGCCTGTTCGCGCCGATCAGCCGCGAAAGCTCCCTGGTCCTGAACAACATCCTGCTGGCCGCGGCGACCATGACGGTGCTGCTGGGCACGCTCTATCCGCTGATGCGCGAGGCGGCGACGGGCGAGGCCATCTCGGTGGGACCGCCCTATTTCAATCTGACCTTCGTGCCCTTCATGGGCGCGCTGATGCTGCTCCTGCCCACCGGGCCGCTGCTGGTGCTGGGGTCGTTGCCCTGGGTCCACCAGTTG
>CAMFIW010000646.1 GCA_945952355.1 uncultured Phenylobacterium sp.
GTTGTTGTTGTTGTTCGTTGTCTTGATGCCGCCGACCAGTCCGCCGACGCGGCCGCCGATCAAGCCGCCGGCGATACCGGCGAGCGCCGTGCCGCCCGAGTTGCCGTTGGCCGCCTGGACCTCGGCGACCAGCCCGTAGTCGGCCGCCTTGATCTGGCCCTGGCCGACGTTGGAGCCGCGCTGGTGGCCCAGGCTGCCGCCAATGTCACGCTCGGTCGCCGCCGCGTTCAGACCGGCGCCTCGATCCACCAGGTTGAAGCAGCCGGAGCGCTGGACGATGACGCGCAGCAACTTTTCCGGTGGGGCCAGATTGTACTGGTTCCAGCCCCGCGGATCGTCGCCATTGGTGATCGACAGCGTGCCGAGCTTGCGGGCGCAGTGCGGAATCTCGGTCATCGCCTGATCCTGCATCTTCTGCGCATTGGTCGGCTTGGCGGGCGCCGCTATCGCGCCCACCGGCGCGGCGACGGCGAGTGCGGAGCCCAGCATCAGAATGCGTGCGAAACCCGACATCGTGTGAACCTTCTCCCAAATTGAGCGGTGCTCAGCATAGGTCCCGCGTCGCGCGAAGTTAAGCTCAGATGCGACAACTGAACGCAGGCGGCGGCGCACGCCCCGACGGCCCCGGCGTTCGGCGCGCGCGCGAGGGTGGCGCGGCGCCCGGCCAGCCGCTAGACCGATGGAGCTCGAACGGATGACCCCATGCGAATCGCCACCTGGAACGTGAACTCCGTGAATGCGCGTCTCGAGACTGTGACGCGCTGGTTCGAGGAGGCGCAACCCGACGTCGCCTGCCTGCAGGAGATCAAGTGCGTCGACGAGAAGTTCCCTGCCGAAGCCTTCGAGCGGCTTGGCTACAATGTCGCCGTGCATGGCCAGAAGACCTACAATGGCGTCGCCATCCTGTCGAAGGCGCCGATGGAGGACATCCGCCGCGGCCTGCCCGGCGACGACACCGACGAGCAGGCGCGCTACCTCGAGGCCGTGATCTCCGGCCCGACGCCAGTGCGGGTGGCCTCGATCTACCTGCCCAACGGCAATCCCGTGGAGAGCGAGAAGTTCGGCTACAAGCTCTCCTGGATGGCGAGGCTGAACGCCCATGCGCGCGAACTGCTGGCCTATGAGGAACCGCTGGCCCTGGTGGGCGACTACAACGTCATTCCCGAACCGCGCGACGCGGCCCACCCGGAGAACTGGACCCGCGACGCCCTCTTCCAGCCTCAGAGCCGCGAGGCCTTCCGCGCGCTGAAGTGGCTGGGTCTGACCGAGGCCTTCCTAGACGCCGACGGGGCGCCCGAGAGTTATACCTTTTGGGACTATCAGGCCGGCGCCTGGCAGCGGAACAACGGCATCCGCATCGACCACGCCCTGCTCTCCCCCCAGGCCGCGGACAAGCTGTTGTCGTGCGTGATCCATCGCGACGTGCGCGGCTGGGACAAGCCGTCCGATCACGTTCCAGTGGTTGTCGAACTGGAAATCTAGGCGCGACGCGAAAAACACCGGTCGCTCAACCCTTGGCGGCAAGCCCATTCGGGGCGCCAACCCATCCGGGTCGATGCCACGTCTCGACACCGACATATCTCCGAAAATCAAGGCCTTCGCCCGCCGAGTCCTCGCCCGTGCTCTTCCAGCCTCCGCCGTACGGCGATAACTTCACCCAGATGAACGAGGTCGCCCGGCTCCTGCTGCTGGTGGCGCTGTCCGGGGCGGCCGTGACCTTCGCCGGAACCGGCGCCATCTGGCTGATGGACGAAAGCCGCCGCATCCGCGGCGCGATGAAGCGCGTGCTGGAGGCCGATCCGGAGATCCTGCTTGTCGCCCGCGGCCGTGGACGGGGCGTGGGGATCAGCCTGGCCAATCGGCGGTGCGCGGTGGCCTGGGACGCCGGCGCCTGGCTGCTGATCTACCAGCTCGACGAACTGATGGGCGCGGAACTGATCATCGACGGCCAAGTGGTCGGTCGTGTGTTCCGGGGCGAGGCGCGGCGAGCGCTGGACCATTACGTCACCGAGGCCAGCCGCGTGACCTTGCGGCTGATCTTCGACGACCCCCACCATCCGGACTTCGACATGGACCTGTGGCTCGCCGGCGATGCACGGCGACGCCGGGGCGGGTCGCCGGCCGACGCCGTGCATGAGGCCAACCGCTGGCTGGCGCGGGCCGAGGCCATAGTGCGCCGGCCCCACGCCGCGCGGGTCGCGCCCCAGACGGCCATCCCCGAGCCGCCCGCCGCAGCACCGTCACGCCCACCGCGCGAACGACCGCCGTGGGACGACGACTTCGACGACGAGGACGAGGCGGTCTAGGGGGCGTGACAGCCGAAGTGTGGGCACGCTCGCCCACCGTCACGCCCCGCGCGTCGGAACCCCTATTGCAGCCAGGTGGCGACGCCGCCGTGGCGCGAGCAGGCCCCCGAATGGCCCTTGGCCATGCTGAAGCTACCGTCCTTGCATTGGGCGGTAGCGCCCGCCGGGGCGCCGGCGACCTTGCCGGTCGGAATCGCGGAACTGGAGGCAGGCTTGGCCGCGGGCTTCGCGGCGGGAGCCGCGGCCGGCTTGCCGCCGAAGATCGAACCCAGGCCCGGCTTCGGCGCGGGC
>CAMFIW010000647.1 GCA_945952355.1 uncultured Phenylobacterium sp.
CGAGATCATGCCTAGTCTCGTGGGCTCGGAGATGTGTATAAGAGACAGGGTCCGCATAGTGGGGCGAGGCCGGATCGGTCGACTGGCTGTAGGTCAGGATCGCGTCGGCCACAGGCCCATGCGGATCGAAAGTGACCACCTGAATATAGCTTGAGCCATGGTACGGGATCATGCCCAGACTTGGCGTCAGCTTCGACTGCTGGGCGTTCAGCACCCCGTCATTGCCCTCACCGCCATGCACGGGGATGTGCTGATCTCCTTTCACCGCGAACTGGACCTGCCCCCAGAGCGCATCGAGCGGAATGTTGGCGGTCTGCAGGAGGTCCACCGCCTTGGCCAGGGCCCCCAAGAGCTTCGCGGCCGTGTCCGGATCGGTCTTGAGGCCCCGCGGCGTGTGGATCGGATCGGCCGCGTCGAAACCCACCGCCCAGATACCTGGGACACGCTCGGCGTTGCGCCAGAACTCGACGAACAGGTGGGCGCCGACACTGTCGAGATTCATCCGCCGGTCCCATTTGGCGAGCACGGCGCAGGCTGGCCCCACGTCGACGCTCTTGCCGCCCGCCAGCGCCACGGGCTGGGCGCCGGCGCAGATCTTGGCCAGGTCGTCCAGCACCAGCTCGGCCGCAAGGTTGCGGTTGGCGTAGAGCATGGCCTCCACCGCCTTCGGATCGACGCCCTTGCCAGGCAGGCCGTCGGTTCCATCGATCCGCGCCCCGATCTCGATCAGGCCGGCCCGGGTACGCAGGTTCTGGGTCGTGCCGGTTGGCCCCACGATGGCCGGCTGGGCCGCCATCGGCGCCTGGCCGTTGGCCAGCCAATAGCTGTCGTTGGAATTGGCCACATAGTCGGTGCGGATCTGGGTCGGCATGGTCGAGCCGGCCAGCAGACCGGGCGCCGGGGTCCCCGCCGCCACGTCCCAGTCGCAGCTCGCCTTCGCGCCATCGAGCACATAGATCCGCGCCGTCGCGGCCAGCGGACCGATCCCCGATACCGGGGCGCAGGATCTCAGCTTGGCGTCGGGAACGTTGGGCGTGGCCGTGACGTCTGCGTAGAGCACGTCACCGTTGCGGTCGGCGGCGATGGTGTTCACCCACGGAATGCCCAGGGTGGCGGTGATCGCCGACTTGATCTCGCCGACCGACTTGGCGCGTGCGATGCCCAGCCAAGCGTCGCCGGAACGTAGGTTGTTCTTGTTGGCGTCCTTCAGCGCATAGGCGGTCTTGGCCGTCCAGCCGACGCCCACGGCGGGGCTGACCACGATCGGCCCATAGGCCGAACCATAGAACATCCTGGTGCGCGGCTGGGCCTCGCCCTTGACCTCCACCGACACCGTCTTGCGGGTCATCGGCGTGGACTTGCCGTCGACCAGGTAGGCGGTCGGATCCTTCGGATCGAGTGCGAGTTCGAAGATCGTGAAGTGCCGGTCGGTCGACACGGTGTGGGTCCAGGCCACGTCGTGATTGAAGCCGATCGACATGCCCGGCGCCCCGCCGATCGTCACCCCCATCACGTCCAGTTTGCCCGGGATCGTCAGGTGCATCTCGTAGAAGCGGTTGGTCGTCTCCCAGGGAAAGTGCGGATTTCCGAGCAGGACGCCGGACTGGTTGGTCGTCACGGAGCGGCCGAACGCCCAGCCGTTGGAGCCCAGGCCCACCCCCGCCGGTTCGGCCGGGAAACCCAGGGCCAGAGCGCCCGGCGTCGGCGCGGCCGCGGGTGGCGCGGCGGCGACGGCCTGCTTCAGCCAGGCCCCCGCGCTGGCCTGCACCATCCGTTCTTCGTTGAGCAGCAGCATATCGTCGAGACCGATCGGCCGCACCCAGGCGTCACGGCAGGCGACGGGCCGGGTTTCGGCAGGGTGGTCCTTCAGGAAGCGGTTGTAGCCGGCCACATAGCCCTTCACGAGCGCTTGGTAGTCCGGCGACACGGCCGCGAACGCCTTGCGCAAGGCCGCCCGATCCAGGTTGGCCTTGAAGAAGAAGTCGGCATCGAGGTTTCGGGTCTCGGCGAACGAAACCACCGTCGTGGCGTCCGGCCCGAACCACTTCGACCTTTCGCCGTTCACGGTGACGACCTTGTCGGCGATCAGGCAGAGATTGTCCTCGAGATAGGCGTAGGCTTGGCCATAGCCTATCCCGCCATAGTCGGCCGCCGTCACGTGCGGCACACCGTACTGGGTGCGTGCGATCTCTGCCTTGTACGCCGCCGCCTGCGCCTCGCCGGCCGCGAGTCCGCCCGCGATCAGCGCCGACACCGCGGCCGCTCGCCGCGCGGAAATCCTGGACATCCGTTTCCCCACCAAGACCGGCGCTTGGAATGCGCCTTGACCAGTCGCAGATGGGGTCGCGCCAGGCGCACCGTCAACGGCCGCCGGGCGAAATGCGAGCAGGCCCGCCGTGGGGCCTGCTCGCCTTCGATCACTCGCCCTTGTGTGGCAGTTCCATCGGCTCGGCTTCGTGGCCGGCGACCACAATCCCGCGTCCGAGGTTGGAATTCCGCACGCCATAGACGAAGTACAGCGCGCCCCCGATCACCAGATAGATCAGGAAGAAGTTTCGCGTCGCCTCGGTCGCCATCAGGCTCATCAGC
>CAMFIW010000648.1 GCA_945952355.1 uncultured Phenylobacterium sp.
CCGCCCGCGGCCTCACCAGCACAAGCACGTTCGTGTGGGTTCGTGTGGTTCGTGGCCCACCTCCGCCTCAAAACTCCCGCACCTCCACATCCCACACCACCTTCTGCGGTCCCTTCCCCGCCCCGGACCCGAACACTCCCGGCGCAAGCTGGCTCACCTGCCAGCGCACCGTGTCGATGAACAGCTTGGCCCCGCGCCAGCCTTCCCAGCGCGCGCGCCGCGCCGCCTCCCAGGCCATCTCCAGCCGACGATGCGCCTGGATCTCGCGCGTGGCCGCGTACCAGGCGGCGAATTCCGGCTCCTCGCGGATCCAGCGATAGACCGTGGCCTCGTTCGGCATGTCCGGCATGGCGCACACGGCCGCCAGGCCGTCGGTCTCCGCCATCCGGTCGCAGAATTCGCGCGCCAGTTCGCGCGTATAGGCCTTCGCCCCTTCCATGTGCGAGCGCACCGGGATCAACCGCCGCTCCTCCTTGGCGGCGCGATAGGTGGCCGCCAGCTCGGACGATCGCTCGAGCCAAGCGTGGAATGTGGCCGTCAATGGCATTCCCGGCGAATGAAGGATGTCCACCAGCCGCTGTCCGCCGGCGATCCGCCGGCAGATTTCCGCGACGATTTCGCGGCGTTCGGCATGGCTGGACGCGCCTCGCCCCTTTCGGCGCGCGGGCGTGCCGGGGCGAGCGCATTGGGTCTTGCGGCTCATCTGATCCTGTCCGTGGTTGGCGCGAGGCGGAGGCCTCCAGCGCTGGCTTATCCTGCCCGAACTTCCGGGCGAAGTCAAGAACAAACCGGGAACTCGACTAGGTCGGACACTTCCCCGCCGGCGGGGATAGGCCGTAGTTGGCCCAGGTCTCGATGCAATGGGTCCGCTCGACCAGCCGGCCATAGGCGACGGCGAGGCCGCCGCAGATCAGCGCCAGGACGACGCAGATCACGGCCAGGATACGAATGAGGAGGGTCGGGCTCACGCCGAAGCTTTGCCCCGAGTCACGTCGCCCGTCACGCGCGCGCCGTCAAACTCGTCGCATCAAGCGCTGTGGGCTTCCGGCGCCTCGCCCTCCGGCGCGGTCGAGCGGGTACGTTCCGCCCGGCACACCCGCCGGTCACCATCCCATACCATCACCTGATAGGCGGAGGGATGTTCCGCCAGCACCAGTCGGCTGTGGTCGATGGCCGCCTGATCGCCGTCGAGTTCCACCGCGTCGAAGGTGAGCGCCGCTCCGTCCCGTAGCCGCGGATAGAAGGTGTACAGGGTCATCCATGCGCCTTTGGCGTCGATGAAGACAGGACGGCGTCCGCGGTCGGGACGCCGAAGAGCCCCTGCTCCAGCGATGGCCGATCCTAGCTCGGCGGCCATCTTCCGTCAGTCAGAAAGCCGACACACCCAATTCGGGCATAGGCCAGCGGCCCGACCGATCCAATAGGCGCCTACCGCCCCTGGAACACCGGCTTGCGCTTCTCCAGGAAGGCCTTGCGCGCCTCCTTGCCGTCCTCGCTGCCGAAGGCCATGCGGATGTTGCCGACCTCGTAGCGCAGCTGGCTCTCCAGGTCGCTGCCCTCCACCGAACGCACCATGCCGCGCTTCAGCAGCCGCAGGGTGATCGGCGACCACTCGCAGAGCTGCTGGCAATATTCCATCAGCCGGTCGGCCAGCTTGTCGTCGTCCACCACCTCGCCGGCCATGCCCAGCCGCACGGCTTCGTCGCCCAGCACGGTGCGGTTCTCCATCATGAACCGGATCGCCTGCTCATAGCCCATGGCCTGCGGCAGGGTGATGGTCAGGCCGGCGTCCGGCGAGCCGCCGATCCGCGTATAGCCGGCCATCAGCCGCGCGCTCTTGGCCACGATCCTGACGTCGGTCGCCATGGCCAGGCCCAGCCCCGCGCCCACCGCCACGCCGTTGATCCCGCCCACCACGGGCTTGTCGCAGCGCTTGCGGATCGACAGCAGGAACTGTCCCACCCACGAGATGTCGTCGAGCTGGGCGGTCATCGGCGAATCCGGGTGGTAGCGCTCCCCACCGGCCAGGTCCAAGCCCGCGCAGAACGCGTCCCCCGTCCCGGTCAGGGCCACCACCCACACGTCGTCCACCTTGGCCGCCGCGTCCACCGCCTCCACCACGCCCCAGGCCAAGGCGTTCGACAGCGCGTTCTTCTTCTCCGGCCGGTTCAGCCGGATCGTCCGGACATGCCCGGTATCGGTGACGGTGACGAGTTCGGACATGGCTGGGCTCCCCTTTGCGATTGGTGGCATCCTGCCACAGCTATTTCGGGGACAGCTTACCTATTCACCCGAAATCCATGGGGCGCGAGCGACTTGAAGGAACATTTCAAGAACATATGATGCGCCAAGCATCGGAGATCCCATGGCCCGTCTTGCCCGCGTCGTCGTTCCAGGCCTGCCGCACCACGTCACCCAGCGCGGCAATCGCCGGCAGCCGATCTTCTTCGAACCGGGCGACCACATCGTCTATCGCAAGCTGTTGGCCGATCAGTTGCGGCGTTGGGAGGTCGAGGCCTGGGCCTATTGCCTGATGCCGAACCACGTCCACCTGATCCTGACGCCGAAGGACGAGACAGGTCTCAGC
>CAMFIW010000649.1 GCA_945952355.1 uncultured Phenylobacterium sp.
CCCTCGAGACCCCCGATGCGGCGCGCCAGACTTCGACTTTCGTTTTTGCCACACCACGTCGTTGGACCGGCAAGAAGCGCTGGGTCGAGGAAATGTCGGCAAGGCGGCAATGGGCGTCGGTTCGCGCCTTTGACGCCGACGACCTTTCAGCGTGGCTAGGCGAAACTGCTGGCGCCAAGGCATGGATGGACGGTCGCCTTGGTCGATCGTCCGATGACATCTGTACGGCGGACCATCTCTGGGGCGAGTGGGCCGATGTCACCGAACCCGCCTTGAGCTTCTCAATCTTCGCAAGGCCGTGGTCTGAACTCAAGGCGGAGATTGGCTCATTCCTCTCCGCTCCCCCCACAGGCCCCTTCAAGATCCGGGCGGACAGGCGCGACGAGGCCGCCGCGTTCATCTCGGGTGCGCTCGCGACCCAGGACGTGCAATCGACCAATTCTGCGCGCGCGGTCGTCGTGCGGAGCACGGCAGGTCTGGCTGACGTGAACACACGCATGGAGCCCCTGATTGTCATCATCGACCGCGCAGAGGTCGAGCGCGCCCTAGGAAGCCTTCCTAGACGCCATCATGTGATTATCGCCGGCGACAAATCCGCCCTCGACGCAACGGATGGGTTCAGCTTGGACCCGATGTCCGGAGCGGATTTCCGAGTTGCCATGGACGAGATGCGGATCGAAGATGATCTGAGATCACGCCTTGAGCGGGATACTGGCAGACGCCCAACCTTATTGCGCCGTCAGCTCGCGACCGTCGACGCCATCCGCGCGCCGGACTGGTCGACAAATCCCGAGGTCACCCGCCAACTGGTTGGACTGGCGCTCGCGGGCGGCTGGGTGTGGTCAAAACCCGGCGATCGCGCGGCCGTGTCCGAATTGGCGGGCCTGCCAGGCGAGGACGTCGAGCGCGCCGTTCGCCGACTAGCATCAATTCCCGATCCTCCGGTATTCCATGTGTCAGAGGTGAGCGGCCTGATCTCAAGGCCAGACACGTTCTCTGCCCTGCGACACCTGATCACGAAGGCGGACCTTGAACGGTTCTTCGCCATCACAAGGGATGTTATCGCCCGTCCCGACCCCAGCCTTGAACTTCCGAAATCTCAGCGATGGGCCGCGAGCGTCTATGGCAAGGAACGCGACGTCAGCGGCCTCCTGCGGCGGAATCTCGCCGCAACCGCAGCCTTCCTAGCGGCCGAACAGGAAACCCTGTTGCGGGGAACTGGATTCGATGCGCGGCGCGCGGCCGCAGACCTCGTGAGCGACCTACTGACCGCAAATGATTCCGATGCTTGGCTTCACGTTCGCGATGTCCTCCCGTCCTTAGCGGAGGCTGCACCGGATGCGTTTCTAAGCGCTATCGAGCGGGACGGCGACCAGGCAACTCAGGACGTCGGCGTGTGGAGACTGGTTCAGCCGGTCGACAAAGGCAGCCATACCGAAGAGAATCTGCGCGTCAATCTGCTCTGGTCACTGGAACGTCTCGCCTGGGCACCAGATCGGTTCCCCAGGGTCGCCCGGTGCCTAGCCTTACTTGCTACGCGTCCCCTGGACGACAATTGGGTCAATAAGCCAGCGCAGAGCCTGTTCACGCTGTTTCACCCGTGGTTACCGCAAACGGCAGCAGCTTTGGACAGGCGCTTAGCGGTCCTCAAATCCCTCAATCGAACCTACCCAGAGGTCGGCTGGGCCCTGGCTTTGAAACTGCTCGGGCCGGTCACGCACGGCGACTACTCCGCGCGACCACAATTCCGAGCCGACACGATGGGGCGCGGTTGGAGAGCCGAGACAACGGCCGCCATCCGCGCCGTCCACAACGTCGCCGCCGAGGTACTCTTCAGTACGGAAAACGTCAGCTGCGCCCAAGTGTTGGATCTTGTTCAGAACCAGCACGCGTTTCGCTCCAGCGAGCGGCGCGAACTCATACGGAGAGTCTCTTCCTGGGCATTGACCGCATCGGAAGCTGACAAGGCGGAGGTGCGCGAAAGCCTTCGCCGGAGCACCCTGCGGCTCGCCCGGCGCGAAAAATCTCGCCCCGGCGCGGAGATGCGCCAACTCTATGAACGCCTGGAGCCCTCGGATCTTGTGGAACGTCACAAGTGGTTGTTCCGGCCGTGGTTGCAGTTCGGCGCTGACGAACTTGCTGGCCTTCCCGACGACGAGGACGCCCGCGAGGCCTTGATTGCCAAGCGGCGCGCAGAGGCGCTCGACGAACTGTGGGCAGAGCGGGGCCTTAAGGCTGTATTGGACCTAGCGAGGGCCAGCGACGAGGCGTTTCTGGTCGGCCGCCTCGCCAGCGCAATGTTGCAAGGCTGTTCCCCGGAGGCTCTCCTAGAGTTGGTCGGACGGGCCGACTTGGACGGGTTGCCCGAACGCGGCCAAATGGTTTCGGGCGCGCTGTGCAACATGTCAGTGCCGAAGCGTACCGCCCTGGTGCGAGTGTACTTGCCCCAATGGAGGGACGAGGTCGGTCGCCAACTCAAGCTTCTCGAACTCATCCCCTTTGACGCAAGCATCTGGGCGATTCTGAACGAACTTCCGGCGCCGGTCTGTGAGCGCTTCTGGCGCGAGACCAAGG
>CAMFIW010000650.1 GCA_945952355.1 uncultured Phenylobacterium sp.
GATCGAAGCACAGCGAAGGCAGCTCGAACACGCGATCTTGGTTGAATCGAACGGTGATTGGCTCCAGGTCAATGAATTCCAGCAGGAATTCTGGAACGCGGCGGGCGGCTCTCAATGGATGTCAGCTTCTGCGCCGACCGCGTCTGGCAAAACCTTTCTCGTGCTCCACTGGCTTATCGATCAAATGCGGTCGACGGAGGCGCGGGTCGCTGTCTACCTCGCGCCGACAAGGGCCCTGGTTGCCGAAATCGAGAGCAACCTTACAGCGCTGATTGGGAAAGGGGCAGGCATCGAAGTCTCGTCCCTTCCATTGCGCGAGAAATACGATGTGGCCCGCGCCGGCGGGGCAAAGACGATCCTGGTCTTCACCCAGGAGCGGCTACACTTGCTGATCAATGCCCTTAGAGACGCCGCCGGCGTCGACCTTCTCATTGTGGACGAGGCGCACAAGATTGGTGACAACCACCGCGGCGTGGTCCTGCAAGACGCGATCGAGCGTGTCGCGCGCGCCAATCCAGCCCTCAAGGTCGTGTTTATCAGCCCGGCGACCCAGAATCCCGAAGAGCTCCTTTCGGACGCGCCGGATGCAGCCGCGACGAAGGCGGTGGACACGGATACCCCCACGGTCCTTCAAAATCTGATTGTTGCAGATCAGGTGCCGCGTCGCCCAATGGAGTGGACACTCTCGCTGCGCGATCGGCACAGCACCTACCCGATCGGCGTTCTACAGCTCGGCAGTTCGCCACTCGGTGTCAGGAAGCGTCTGGCCTTCATCGCGGCCGCAGCGGGTGAACGCGGCGGGACACTTGTATACGCCAACGGCGCTGCGGAAGCGGAGGAGGTCGCCAACCTCATTAGCCAGTTCGTTCCAAAGGACGATGAAATCGACCCGGAGCTCAAAGATCTTGCCGACCTCGCGCGAAAAGGCGTCCATCCTCGGTTCGCGCTGGCGCCGCTCGTAGAGCGCGGCGTCGCCTTCCACTACGGCAATATGCCGTCGCTCATCCGCCTGGAGGTGGAGCGGCTGTTCCGATCGGGGAAGATCCGGTTCCTTGTCTGCACATCCACACTTATTGAGGGCGTGAACCTATCCTGCCGCACAATTGTGCTGCGCGGCCCGCGCAAGGGCGTCGGCCATCCGATGGAACCTCACGACTTCTGGAACCTCGCCGGCCGGGCGGGGCGCTGGGGGAATGAGTTCCAGGGGAACATCGTCTGCATTCAGCCAGGCGACAGCAAGGCCTGGCCGACTGGCGTCCCCCTTCGCGCGCGATATCCCATTAAGCGTGAGAGCGACGCAGTTCTCGAACAGGCTGATGCGTTGGTGGATTTTCTCGGCCGCCGACTGGCATCACGACTTGCCGACCTGCCGGACGCTGAGCGATTTGAGCAGGTTGGTGGGTACTTGCTCGCGACCTACCTTCGCCTCGGCTCCATCGCCGACGCCAGCTTCGCAAAGCGCCACGATGCCGCCGACATTGCTCGATTGGACCAGAGCCTTGCAGCCCTGGCGGCGCATATTGAGATTGATGACGCCATCGTTTCTCGGCATCCCGGCGTGAGCGCCCTAGGCATGCAGCG
The DNA here is from genome assembly GCA_945952355.1 of uncultured Phenylobacterium sp. Classification (GTDB taxonomy): domain Bacteria; phylum Pseudomonadota; class Alphaproteobacteria; order Caulobacterales; family Caulobacteraceae; genus Phenylobacterium. The sequence goes on from CAMFIW010000650.1 coordinate 1,582, forward strand.
GTTGCTCAACGCCTTCCGCGCCTATGAAGGCGACGTTGAGAACCTTCTCCCCGCACCGGTCGAAAGCGTCGATAGCTATGACCGCTTCGTCACCATCATGGGGCGCATCAACGAACAGCTATACCCTGCTTTCCAACCCGAAGGCGCCGTGCGCGTCTATGCCTTGATCGTAGTATGGTGGCTCAAAGGCTATTCGCTGGCGTCAATGATCCAGCGGAACATAGACTTCAGAAACCAAACGAGACGTTCCTTCAAGCTCGCCGTCCTGATCAGAGAGACGATGGACCTAGTCGAGCAGACGGCTCGCTTCCGGGCTCCAAAATACCTCGCCGCCTACGTCGATATTCTTCACCTGCATCTTCGCCAGATTGGCCGCGAGGATCTGATCGGCGACGATCTGGACATAGGTACGCGGCTCGAATTCGGCGTCTCATCGGTAACGCTTCTCTCGCTGATGGAGCTGGGCCTGTCCCGCATGAGCGCCGTCGCGCTGTATGAGAAAATCGCCAGAGATGACCTGACAAAAGAGGGTTGCACTGCCTAGGTTTTGGAGCGGACGTCTCAACTTGAGGGCATGGACATTGCCGTGCTTCTCCTTCGGGAGATCCGGGAAAAGCCGACTGAGCGAACCAGGGGGGCGCGTTGCCAGCAAAGCCTATCAACATCGGAGCGTTGCACTTTCCACGGAAGGGCGACGCAGCCAACTTCTTGCAGGCCATGCTCCATCGATACAACGTTGGCGACAAAGTCAGTGCCGAAGACTCCGCTGTGCTGCACGATGCTCTTGCACTACATCCTGATGCGAGCGAAATCATCGGCAGCGGCGTTGAGAACTTTAGCGTGCGCTCGGCAGAATTCAACACTAAGTGCTTCTGGGTCAACCGCCTAGACGGATCTACTCAAAAATTCTCTTATAGAACCTGTGTTTACGGCCGCTAGCCTGCATGCTCTGGCGCCAAGCGGCGGTTGAGCGCAACCATCAGCG
>CAMFIW010000651.1 GCA_945952355.1 uncultured Phenylobacterium sp.
GCGCGTAACCTTTCCGGCCGAGACGCGAATTCGCTTCCGGGGCCAATGCAGCAAGGAACCTCGCCCAAATGAATCGTCCCCTCTTCGCCGCCGTCGCCGCGACCGCGCTCCTGCTGGCCGACGCGGCCCCCGCCGCCGGCGCGCTGAAGACCGCCGTCTTCGCGGGCGGCTGCTTCTGGTCGGCCGAGCCCGACATCGAGCACACGCCCGGCGTGAAGTCGGTGGTGGTCGGCTATTCCGGCGGAACCTCGAAGAACCCCACCTACGAGAATCACGAGGGCCATCTGGAATCGATCAAGGTCACCTACGACCCGGCCCGGATCAGCTATCCCCAGCTCGTCGACGCCTTCTTCCACCACATCGACCCGACCGACCCCGGCGGCCAGATCTGCGACCAGGGGCCATCCTACCGCACGGCGGTCTTCACCTCCGATCCGGCGGAGCGCGCCCAGGCCGAACAGGTTCGCGCCCAGGTCGCCAAGACCCTCGGACGTCCGGTGGCCACCCGGGTCCTGCCGGCCTCCGCCTTCTGGATGGCCGAGGGCTATCACCAGGACTATGCGCGAAAGAACCCGATAGCCTACGGCATGTACCGTACGGGCTGCGGCCGGGACGCGCGGCTGAAGGCCGTATGGGGCGGCAAGTCTTAGGCCGACGAGCGAGGGTTGCAATGACCCCCGCGCTGCAGCCCTGAGGCGCCTGCGTCCGCCCCGCCGCCCACAAAAGCGGCGCCTGTAACGTGCGACCAATCGAACCAGCACAAGGTGGGGGCAGGCGGGCTCGTGCGCTGCCGCGGCGCAATCAATTCGTGAGCGGATAAAGCTTTGCGCATCAGCGATCGCCGTCTTCGGCGCGGTCGAAACATGGCGCGTCCGTTTCGGCTTGCGTGTCTTTCGCGCAGCACTGTCACGAAGGTCGACCACCGTTACAAAAGCGTCACCCACTCCCTTCGATTCCGCGCTATAGGAGCAAAATATTTCCGGGGAGTCGGCCGGGGCTTGGCCGCCGTTCCGGGGGACGATGGAGGGGATTCCAAATGTTTTCTATGAAGCGGCTCGCCTATGGGGCGGCGCTGACCGCACTGCTGTGCGGCATGTCCAGCGCGGTCTACGCGCAGGAAACGACGTCGGCCATGCACGGCGGCGTCACGGCCAATGGCCAACCGGTCGACAAGGCGTCGATCACCGTGGTCCACACGCCTTCGGGCACCAAGGCCGTCACCGCCTCTGAAGGCACCGGCTCATACGACCTGCGCGGCCTGCGCGTCGGTGGTCCGTACACCGTGACCGTGGCGGCGCCCGGCATGCCGACCAAGACCTTCAAGAACGTGTACCTGCAGGTCGGCCAGACGCTGAACTTCGACGTCGACCTCGCGGCGGTCGAGGAGTTGGTCGTCACCGGCGCCCGCACCCGCAACAACGACTCCGGTCCCAAGACCGTGCTCGGCGAAGGCGACATCGCCACCGTCGTCACCATCAACCGCGACCCGCGCGATCTGGCGCGCCGCGACATGCTCGCGGTGCAGGATCTTTCGGGCGGCCGCCTCGGCACCAACGGCGGCGGCATCTCGATCGCCGGCTCCAACCCCCGCTATAACCGCATCGCGGTCGACGGCGTGGCGGCCCAGGACAACTTCGGCCTGGCCCAGGGCGGCATGACCACGGCCCGCGGCCCCGTCACCCTTGACGCGGTCGAGCAATTCTCTGTGGCCGCGGCTCCGACGGACGTCGAGAACGGCGACTTCGTCGGCGGCGCCCTGAACCTCGTCCTGCGCTCCGGCACCAACAGCTTCCACGGCGTGGTGTTCGACAACTACCTGAACGACGGCCTGGTCGGTAAGAAGACCGAGGACCAGCGCGTGAAGCAGGCGATCAGCCAGCGCAACTACGGCGCCTTCCTCTCCGGTCCGATCATCAAGGACACCCTGTTCTTCGCGGTGTCCTACGAAAACTACGAGACGATCGATCCGACCCTGTTCGGCGTGCCGGGCTCCGGCGCCGGCACCCTGTTTTCGAACGGCCTGGTGCAGTCGCAGATCGACAACGTCGTCAACATCTACAACACACAGTACGCCAGCAAATTCAACCTGGCTTCCGTCGAGCCGACCAAGCCGGTCACCGACAATAAGTATTCGGGCAAGCTGGCCTGGAACATCTCCGACCAGCACCGCGCCAGCTTCACCTACCGCTACGCGGAGCCCTCCTCCATCCAGCGGACCGACCTGAGCGCCACCACCGCCTCGCTCGACTCCCACTGGTACAAGCAGTTCAACTCGGATGAGGCCTATACCCTCGAGCTGCACTCGCATTGGACGGATCGCCTGACCACCTTCGTCAAGGCGACCTACCGCGACTACAACAACATGCAGCTGCCGCCGAGCGGCCAGAACTATTCGGACGTCCGCGTCTGCCTGGCCCCGACCTCGGATGCGACCCTGACCAGCTGCGCCGCCGGCTATGACACCGTCCGCTGGGGCCCGGACCAGTTCCGCCACGCGAACGCCCTGCGCGAGCAGGAGTACCGCTATCAGGCCCAGGCCGAGTACTCGATCGGCGACCACGTC
>CAMFIW010000652.1 GCA_945952355.1 uncultured Phenylobacterium sp.
GTATAAGAGACAGGTCCAGTGGAGGGACGCGTCCCCGCGCAGGGGGGCGATCGCGGCTTCGAGCTTCACGGCGTCACGGCCCGAGACATGCAGGCTGTTGCCGAAGGGCGCGACCATGTCCACGCCCGGCAGGTGCGCGAGCCTGTCGGCGAGCGCCAGGAGGTGGTCGCCCGCGACCGTCCAGGTGGTGAGGCCCGCCCGGGCGATCACCTCGAGGACGGTGCCGTGGGCCAGGAGGTGGCCATAGGCCACGTAGGCGATCTCGTGGCAGCGCTCGGCCTCGTCCATGTAGTGGGTCGAGACGAGCACCGTCAGACCCTCGGCCGCCAGCGCGTGGATCTCCGACCAGAAGTCGCGTCGCGCCTTGGGGTCGACGCCAGCGGTGGGCTCGTCGAGGAGCAGCAGGTCCGGTGACGGCAGGATGCAGGCGCCCAGCGCGAGCCGCTGTTTCCAGCCGCCGGAGAGCTCGCCGGCGAGCTGGTCCTGCCGGCCGGACAGTCCCAGCCGCGCGATGGCGTCCCGGGCTGCGCCGCGCGGGTCGGCGAGGCCGTAGACCCGGGCCACGAACTCCAGGTTCTCGCGGATCGAGAGGTCCTGGTAGAGCGAGAACCGCTGGGTCATGTAGCCGACCCGGCGCTTGATGAGATGGCTCTGCGTGAGGATGTCGTAGCCCAGGCACGTGCCGGTCCCCGAGTCCGGCGTCAGCAAGCCGCACAGCAGGCGGATGGTGGTCGTCTTGCCGGAGCCGTTGGGCCCGAGGAAGCCGTAGATCTGGCCGCGGCGCACCTGCATCGAGAGATCGCGCACGACGGTGCGGCCGTTGAAGCTCTTGCTCAGGCCTTGGACGTCGATGACCACGTCGCCGTTGCGGCTCCGTGAAGGTGCGTCGGGCGCGTCAGCGGAGGGCATCGCCGCCGCCTCCGAGACGCACCTCGACGGGTTGGCCGACGCGCAAGGCCTCGGGCGTGCGCGGCCGGGCCTCGGCGCGGTAGACGAGCTTCTGGCGCTCCTCGAGGCTGTAGATCACCGGCGGGGTGAACTCGGCCTCCTGCGCGATGGTGATGATCTCGGCCGCGAGCCCGGCGGGACATCCGTCGCAGGTCAGCGCCACCGCCTGCCCGACCTGCACGGAGGGCAGCACGGCCTGCGGCAGGAAGAAGCGCACCTTCATGTTCGCCGGCGGCAGGATGGCCACCACGGGCCGCATGTTCGGCACGATCTCGCCCGCCCGGTAGTAGACCTCCTGCACCCGACCGGCCTGCGGCGCGGCGACGGTCAGGCGGTCGAACCTGGCGCGGGCGGACGCGACGCGGGCTTCGGCCTGGCCGACGACGAAGCGGGCGGCGTCGAGGTCCTCGCGACGGCCGCCGAGGCGCGCGGCGACGATCTGGCGCTGCACCTCCTCCGCCGCCGCCTTGGCCTGGTCGAAGGTCGATTGCGCCTGGTCGGCGCGGGACTGCGTGGCGAAGCCCTTGCGCACGAGCTCCTGGGTGCGCGTGAGCTCCTGCCGGGCGAACTCCAGCGAGGCCTGGGCGCGCTGCAGCGTGGCCTCGAGAATGGCGATTTCCTCGGGCCGTTGCTGGGCAGCCTGGAGCCGCTCCACCTTGGAGCTGGCCTCGTCGAGGGCCTGTTTGGCGGCCTGCAGATCGGCGGCCTGGGTGCGGGAATCGAGGACGAACAGGAGATCGCCGGCCTTCACCTGCTGGCCTTCGCTCACCGCCAGGGTCGCCAGGCGGCCCGTATCCTCAGCGCCGATGAAGATGGTGTCGGCCTCGACCCAGCCCTGGTAGCGCGGCGGTCCCTTCTCCCGCCCCGACCAACCGGTCCAGCCCCAGGCGCCGAGCCCGACCAGGGCCAGCAGCGCGACGGCGACCTTCTTCATGGCTTCGTCCCTCCGGACGGAAACAGCACCTGGCGATGCGCCTGCAGCAGGGCGGGCACGTCCAGCGGTGCGAAGGGCGAGAACAGCCCATCCCAGATCATGGCCATCAGGAGAGGCGCCATGAACAGGTGCGGGAACCGCACGAGCGCGTCGCCCTCGATCTCGCCTCGCGCCGCGGCCCGCCGGGCAAGGGCCGACAGCACGGCCAGCCCCTTCGACACCACCTCGCGATGCCAGAACTGGGCGATGGCGGGAAAGCGCGGCCCCTCGCTGATGACGAGGCGGACGATGTCCTTGCGCCGTGTCCCCAGCACCTCGCGCACGAAGATGGCCTGGAGCGCCGCCACGAGCTCGATCGTCGGGCCGTGGGCGTGCCGGACCAGGCCCTCGAGCTGACCGAGCACCGGCGCGGCCTCGCCGGAGACGAGCTTTTCGAACAGGTCCTGCTTGCTGGCGAAGTGCAGGTACAGCGTGCCCTTGGCGACGCCGGCCTTGGCCGCCACGTCGTCGAGCCGGGCGGCCGCGAAACCCTGCTCGGCGAACACGTCGAGCGCGGCGGCCAGGATTTCGGCCCGGCGGTCACGCTGGCTCTCGGCGGCGGCACGGCGGGGCGTCGATCCCCCTTTATGTCTGACCAGCCAGTCATAACATGCGACGGGGCGGGTGGCCAGTG
>CAMFIW010000653.1 GCA_945952355.1 uncultured Phenylobacterium sp.
GATCATGCCTAGTCTCGTGGGCTCGGAGATGTGTATAAGAGACAGATCTAGGCCTTCGTCGAGGAAAGGGCACGGCGCAATTTGCGGCGCGATAGCGCGCAGAGTCGTTACCGGTGTCATCCCGGAACCTGGTTCATTATGCCGTCGTTATACGAGCACGCTCAATGACCGCCGGTCTTCGAAATTCCGCACACGCAGGCGGTCAGCTCGACTTTTTTGGCAGAACAGCGGCATGTGCGACGCCGCGCCACACTGTGACGCTTTCCCCAAATCGGGTAAAGGCGCCTAGACTCGTATCGCGGAACGAGTTCGTTGATCATGTTCATCGAGACCTTTCGCCTGGACGCGCCGCGGCGAAGGGCTAGAACGGGACCCCGCCATGATGGTCGCCCAAGCGGATGGAAGGCCCTCGCCGACCTTCGCTCAGTCAGAAGAAGAAGAAGTGCGTCAGCTCATTGTCGACCTGCGTGAAGCCGCCCGGGACGGGCGTCGCCTCGCCCAGCGGTACGCCGAGCTGCTTGAAAAGGTCGTCGACGAGTATTGCGTAGAGTTCGAACAACGCGCGGAAGCCGCGCTGGCGAGGCTGGAGGCCCGATGAAACACGTTCCCGGTTCCCTCCAAGGCGACCTCGAGGCCGAGGTCCGCGTCCCCACCCGCCGCGCGCTGGCCAAGCAGCAGACGCGCCTGAAGGTGCTGGCCGCCGCCCGCAGGCTGTTCTCGGAAGAGGGCTACGAAGGCGCCACGATCCGCGACATCGCTGCGGCGGCCGGCATGTCCACGGGCGCCGTGTTCGCCAACTTCAGCGACAAGTCCGACCTGTTCCGCGAGATCATGAACGCCGACATGGCGCTTCTCGCCGAGACCATGCGCGAAGCCGCCCAAAAGGGCCGCACGGTGGATGACGCGCTGCTGCGCGCCTTCGCCGCCGGCTATGCCTTCTACAAGAGCCAGCTCCCGCTCGCCCGGGCCGCCTTCTCGATCTCCTGGGCGCCCGACCAGGGGCCGGAGCTCCGCGCCTCCCCGCCAGTGCAGGCCCTGCACGACCTCATTTCCGAGCAGCTCCAACTCGGTGTCGAGCGCGGCGAACTCAGCCAGGAAGCCGAGATCAAGCTGCGGACCCAGATGCTCTGGGACTGCTACCTCGCGAACTACCCCGAAGCCATCTTCCTGGGGTGGAGCCTCGACGCCCTTCAGGCCAAGTCCCGCGACCAGATTCGCGTGGTCCTGGCCGGCGCGCGTCGCGGCTGACGTTTTTCTTGCGCCCATGACCTGGGGTTCGCGGCCTTCGGCGACGCCTTGCCTTGAGCGAGACGCGTCGTCGGAGGGTGAGCTGTTGAGCATTCGCAAGTCGCAGAAAGAGGCGACCCGGCAGCGCGTGCTGGATGCGGCGCGCGATCTGTTCGAGACCGAAGGCTACGAAGAGACCACCGTGCGGGAGATCGCGCGGCGCGCCGAGGTCTCGGTGGGCAGCGTGTTCACGACCTTCGCGTCGAAGAGCGAGATTCTGTCCCAGGTCATGGCCGACCGGCTGGACGGACTCTATGCCGAGCTCGACCGCGTGGCGCCGAACCTTCGCGGCTCGACCGCCGACCGCCTGCGCTCGATGTTCGCCATCCACTACGCCTACGAGACCCGGCGCACGAAACTCTTCCTGGCGCACATCGCGGCGGCCTACGACTGGACGCTTGGGCCCAACACCCGCCCCTACGGCCGCAACATGCGCCTGCGGGAGATCATGCGCGAACTGCTCAAGGGGGGCGTGGAACGAGGCGACGTCGACCCCGCGGTCGACCTCGAGGGCGTGATCGACGCCCTGACCGCCATCTATGCCTGGACCTATCGCCTGGCCGCCTGGGAAGACGCCGACGCCAACCAGCTTAGCGCCGTGTTCGACCGGCAGGTGGGGCTGATCGCCGACGGGTTCCGCCCCCGCTAACCCGGCCAGGCGGACCTTCCGCGACGTCCGCTGTCGCATGAGGGGGATTCATGCTTGGCTGAGGGCATGGACGCCCGCACCACCCTGCCGTCGCTGAGCGCACTGCGCGCGTTCGAAGCCGCAGCAAGGGAAGGTTCGTTCCAGGCCGCCGCGGAGACCCTGCGCCTGACACCGTCGGCGGTCAGTCACCAGATCCGTTCGCTTGAGCTGGATTTCGGCCAACCCCTGTTCCACCGGCGCCATCGCCGGGTCGAGCTGACCGACGCCGGGCGCGTCTTGCAATCGTACGTCTCTCGCGGTTTCGACGAGCTTCGCCGCGGCGCCGCCGCCTTACGGCAGGATCGCCGCGCGGGGGTGCTGCGGGTCAGCGCCGCTGGCGCATTCGCCACGGCGTTCCTCGCGCATCGGGTCGACGAATTCGAACAACGCTATCCAGGTCTGGAACTGCGCCTGGAGCTGTCTCAGTCGCTGGCGGACTTCGATGTCGAGCCAATCGACGTCGGCATCCGGCTGGGATTCACCGCGCCGCCCAACCTGTTTTCCGAGCTGATCCTGCCGATCACGGCGGGACCGGTCTGCACGCCCGCCATCGCCGAACAGCTGGCGCAGGTGGAC
>CAMFIW010000654.1 GCA_945952355.1 uncultured Phenylobacterium sp.
ATGGTGACCCGTGGCGTGATCACCGTGGTGATGGCCCGTCTCGAGGACCCCGGCCGCCCGATCCCCTACATGCGCTTCCGCCAGGGACCAGCCAAGCCGCGTCAGCTTTAGGGCCGCTCTCGCGAACATTGTTCGACGAAAAACACACCTTCAGATTGACTCCTGCGGCCTGAGGCCCATGGTTCTCCTTGGGAAATCCAGGGGGGCTGGAAAATGCCTGCATGGGAAGCCGACGACGCCAGCGAGGTGGAGATCACCTTGTGGGTGCAGGGCACGGCGAAGAGCACCATCACGCTGACCGCGAAGTCCGATGCCGGAACGGTCGCGGTGTCCGACAAGGGCGTTTTGAACGGGATCGCTCACTTCTCGGTCGAGAAGGGCCAGGACCTGAGCTTCTTCATCCAGGCCTTCGCCTTCCATGGCGGCGGGGACGTGATGATGCTCTGCGGTCAGAACCATCACGGCCTGCCCTGCCGGGGCGACAACGGCAAGATCATCAAGCCGTCCCGCCAGCCCGTGAAGGTCGGGCAGATCCCTGATCCGCCCACGGCGCCCGTGGTGATCGACAATGTCGGCATGGTCGGTCCGCAATGAAAGCTCCCGCCGCCCTCTCGCTCTTCGCGCCGCTCCTGCTCGCCAGCCCCATGGCGCAAGCCGCCGACCAGGCCGAAAACCAGTCCATCGTCCTGTTCCACGACAAGTCGGACAAGTCGCTGTTCTCGTTCGACTACGGCCCGCCCACCTCGCCCGCGCTGAGCCTCATCGGCCTGTCGCCGGACAAGACGACGACCTCCAGCAGCCTTCAGAAGTTCGTTCTGGCGCTGCCCAGTCTCTACGGCCAGGACGCCAACCAGACCGTGGCCTTCGACTTCGCCCCGGCGCTGTTCGCCCCGACGGATCAGCTCACCTACGAGAAGTACATCACCGGCGATCGCCTCTACAGGCTGCGCTACCGCACGCGGATCGGGGTCGCCGCCCAGAACGGCGACAGGGCCGGCGGCGACGCCACCAAGGCGGTGCGCTCCCGCCTGGCCATCGGGTTCAGTTCCTCGCTCCTCGACAGCGCCGACCCGCTAAAGACCGCGGACGGCCTTCTCGACCGATGCCTTGCTCCATACGTCGCGCCGGGGATCGCGATCCTCAACAATCTGAAGGACGCGCCGGCGGAACTGGACGTGATCAACGCCGAGCGTCGACGTATCAATCGCGCCTTGCGGGGGCTCGACGAGTGGGGTTGGACACCCGCGCAGGCATGGGCGACGTGGAAACAGGCGCCTCCGCCCAGCGCGCCGCCGAATCCTGCTCCGGCGCCTAAGCCGACACCGTCGGCCGCCGACGAGCTGGCGGCGATGCGCGCCTCGTTCGAACAGATGGAGAAGAGCGGCAAGCTGAGCGCCGAGCAGCAGAGCTTCAATGCCCACGCCCTGGCTTTGCTGACCTTGCTCGCGCCGAAGCCAGCGGAGGCGCCGGCGGCGCCCAAACCCGAGGAACCGCCAGCTTCGCCTGCGGCGCCAGCAGACCTTACCAAAGAAGACCTGGTTGCGCAGTTGACCGGGCGCCTGGCCGATCTGAACGAGGCCGCCAAAAAGCCGGACGCGGCGCGCGTACAGACCCTGAGCCAGCGACTGGCCGACGCTGGTGTCACCGCCGCGGTCGGTCGATGCTCGGACATGGCCGCGCGGATGGCGCGCTATAGTCCCGATCTCGACGTGGGGCTGGGCTATATCGCGCGCGGCGACCCTGGCGAACTGAGTGGTCTGGATAAGCCCGGCGGCGCGATCTGGCTGGCCTACAAGTTCCCGCTCGGAGCCCCCTTGTTCAAGGCGCCGAAGCTCGACGAGAACAAGGCCGACCCGCTGCCGAAGCAGGTATGGATGGTGGCGCTCTCGGGGCGCTATGGCTGGGACGAGTGGTACGCCACCGGCGACAAGGCGACCCCCGAATTCCAGGGCGACAAGCTCGAGGGATGGATCGGTCTCGAGCGCTTGACCCCGAGCACGCGCTTCGCAGCGCAATACGGATGGCAGAAAGTCACCGCGAACAGCGCGATCGGCAAGCCGTTCCAGAGTTCCGGCGAGCGCTACCTGATCTCCGGCCAGTTCCGCTTGGGCGGAGACACCTCGCCGACGTGGCTGGGGCTTTCCTACGGCAACGGCTATGGCACGACCGACAAGCTGAAGGACACGGTCGCGCTGGTGACCCTGTCCTTCACGCCCCCGACGCCCCCGGACATCACGGCGGCGAAGCAACCGTCCCCCAAGTAGGGCCCGACGCGGACGGGGTCCTTCACGCGTGGCGGCTATGCATTGACTTTGCGCGCGGGATTCGTATTTTCCGCGGCTCTTTCGAACACCTGCCGGCTCGCCCGGCCCCGCGAGGACCGACCATGGCGAAGCCCGCCTCCATCAAGATCCGCCTGAACTCTTCGGCCGACACCGGCTATTTCTACGTCACGAAGAAGAACGCTCGGACCAAGACCGAGAAGCTGGTGATGAACAAGTACGACCCGATCGCGCGCAAGCACGTCGAGTTCAAGGAAGGCAAGATC
>CAMFIW010000655.1 GCA_945952355.1 uncultured Phenylobacterium sp.
CCCCCGGCGATCGAGCGGGGGCTTCGGCTCGGCGATGAACCGTTCACGCCCCGCCTCTTCTGTCCCCAATTCGGGCATAGTGTCCCTCTGACCTTCCGAATACTAGCGCCCGAGCCTTACTCAGATATTGTCGGACGGGGAGTCCGGATCGGCGCTGACTTCGGAGCGGTCAGACGCGCAAGTCGAAATAGGCCCGATCGCTGCCCGCCGTATAACCGCTGATCGTCACGCGATAGGTCTTGCCGCTGTCCAGCTGGAGGTGGCCGTCGCAGGCCTTGAAGGCCGCTTCGGCTGTAGCGGGATCGGCGCTGAAGGAGCCGCGCAGGGAGCCCGCGCCGTCGCGCAGGCTGGCGAAGGACCCTTGGACCTCATAGTCCACCTCGCCGTTGAATCCGCGATAGGTGAGGAGGCCCCGTCCAGCGGTGATGGGCGGGGTGCGACCGTTCTTCAGTGTGTAAGCCATTGACTCCGAACGGCTCAAAGACGGTTTCGATCCCCGGTTGCGGTGGATGGCTGTGGAAAAGCTTGCTCGCGGGCCCACTTCGGCCCATGAACCGCCGCCCGCGTTCCAATGTGTGTGTGCCGCGGAGCCGAAGGACTGTCCCCAATGCCATTTCCCGCCCTGCCCACCGCCCTCGCGCGCGCGCTCGCCGCGCAGGGCTATGAAGAGCCGACCCCGGTCCAGGCCGCCGTCCTGGCCGCCGAGGCCGAGGCGCGCGATCTGCTGGTCTCGGCCCAGACCGGTTCGGGCAAGACCGTCGCTTTCGGCCTAGCGGCGGGCCCGACCCTGCTGGCGGGAGCGGAGAAGCTGGGCGCGGCGGGCGCTCCGTTGGCTCTCGTGATCGCCCCGACCCGGGAGCTCGCTCTGCAGGTCAACACCGAGCTCGCCTGGCTCTACCGCGAGACGGGCGCGATCGTCGTCTCCTGCGTCGGCGGCATGGATCCGCGCCGGGAGCAGCGCGCGCTCGCCGCCGGCTGCCACATCGTCGTGGGCACCCCCGGACGCCTGAAGGACCATCTGGAACGCGGCAACCTCGACCTGTCGGCCCTGCGCGTGGTCGTCCTCGACGAGGCCGACGAGATGCTCGACATGGGCTTCCGCGAAGACCTTGAGGAGATCCTCGACTCCGCCCCCGCCGACCGCCGCACCCTGTTGTTCTCGGCCACCATCGCGCGCGAGATCGCGGCCTTGGCCCGCCGCTACCAGAACGACGCGCTGCGCATCGACACGGTCGCCCGGAACCAGGCGCATGGCGACATCGCCTACAGCGTCATCCGCGTGGCGCCGAACGAGATCGAGCACGCGGTGGTCAACGTCCTGCGGTTCCACGAGGCGCCCGGCGCCCTGGTGTTCTGCAACACGCGCGAAGGCGTGCGCCACATGCATGCGGCCCTGCGCGAGCGCGGCTTCTCGGTCGTCGGCCTGTCGGGCGAGCTCGGCCAGCGCGAGCGTTCCGAGGCCCTGCAGGCCCTGCGCGACGGCCACGCCCGCGTCTGCGTCGCCACCGACGTCGCCGCCCGCGGCCTCGACCTGCCCGACCTGGGCCTGGTCATTCACGCCGAACTGCCGGTGAACAAGGCGGGCCTGCTGCACCGCTCGGGCCGTACGGGCCGTGCGGGCAAGAAGGGCGCCTCGATCCTGCTCGCCCCCTATACCCGCCGCCGCAAGGCCGAGCAGTTGCTCGCCTCGGCCCACATCGAGGCCGAATGGCGCGGGCCGCCGACCGCCGAGGAGATCCGCGCCAAGGACCAGGTGCGGATGCTGGAGGACCCGATCCTCTCCGAGGCGCCGGCCGAGGAAGACCTGGCGCTCGCCGAGACCCTGCTGGCCTCCAAGACCCCGCAGGAGGTTGCGGCCGCCCTGATCCGCCTCTACCGCGCGCGTCTGCCGGCGCCGGAGGACCTGTACGAGGACCCGCGCGACAGCCGTCCGCAGCACGGCGAGCGCTGGCGTCCCGATCGCGAGGAGCGCGCGGCCGGCGGCGCCTTCGGAAAGCCCGAGCGCCTGGACCCGAGCGAAGTGACCTGGTTCCGCGTCACGGTCGGCCGGAAGAACCAGGCCGACCCCAAGTGGCTGATCCCGCTGATCTGCCGGCTGGGCCACGTGACCAAGCGCGAGATCGGCTCGATCCGCATCTTCGACAACGAGACCAAGTTCGAGATCGCCAACGCGGTCGCCGACAAGTTCGGCCAGGCGGTCAGGGCGACCGAGGCCGACGACATCAAGATCCAGCCCGCCACGGCGCCCGGTCCGCGCAAGGAAGGGCCGCGTCATGACGGTCCGCGCAGCGGGCCCCCGCGGGAGCGGGGCGAGCGTCCGGAACGGTCGGAGCGGCCGGCGGCGGAAGGCGATCGTCCGCCTCGCAAGCCCTACAAGGGCAAGCCGGGCGGCAAGCCCAACGACGGGCCGCGCAAGCCTTTCAAGCCGAAGTCCGGGGGCAAACCCTTCAAGGGCCCGCCCCGCAAGGGCTGAGCCCTATTCCATTCCCGCGACGGCGAGAAGGGCGGAGAGGCCGACCTGCATGCCCTTCACGCTCGTGCCCTT
>CAMFIW010000656.1 GCA_945952355.1 uncultured Phenylobacterium sp.
GCGCTCAGCACCACCAGGTAGGGCACGTGCAGCTTGTCGATGTCGGCAAGCAGCTTGCCGATCGTCGCGTCCAGCCGATGCAGCTCGTCGCACATCTCCGGCCCACGCGTGCCATAGCGGTGCCCGACGAAATCGGTCGCCGAGAAGCTGACGGCCAGCAGGTCCGGCGCCGGCCCCTTGCCCAGGCCATAGACCTTGATCAGTTCGCGGGCAGCCTCGCCGGTCAGCTCGTCGGCGATCGGCGAGTTGGCGACATTGGTCTTGATCTGGTTGTCGGCGACACCCCAGCCCTCGGGCGGCAGCTTCGAGACCCACGGCTTGCCGTTGATCGTCCAGGTCGCCTCGGCCGCTTTGCAGTCGGCGTTGCGATAGGTCCAGGTCGGCCGCGTGGTCCACACCTTGGCGATCCGGGCGTTCAGCGCCGCCACCGGCTTCAGCGCCGCCGCCGCGTCGCCGCCCGGCGCCATGTAGGTGGTGAAGCCGCTGCCCTCCGCCAGCCAGAAGGTCCCGTCCGCCCTGTGCCCGGCCATGTTGATCGCGGCCCGGTCCTTGGCCGAGACCGCCACCACCCGGCTCTGCGGCGACGCGGCCTTCAGCCAATCGCCCAGGGTCGTCGCCATCAACCGCGCCGGACCGACGGGCGAGGCCTTCGCGTCATGCGCCAGCACCACCGAGGGATCGTTCAGACAGTAGACCGTGCGCCCCGTCGCGGGGTCGTTGAAGCTGTTCGCGATGATGCCGGTGTTGCTGGGATGCTTGCCGGTCAGCAGCACGGAATGGCCCGGACAGGTCTCCGTGGCCGCGTGGCTCTGATAGCCCTGGCTGTAGACGATCCCACTCGACAGCCGCTTCATGCCGTCCGTGAACCTGGGCCGCCACTCCTCGAAGAGGTTGGCGCTGAACTGGTCGATGCTGATCGCCACCACCAGCTTCGGCGCGGGCGGCTCGGCGGCGGCGGCGGCCCCTCCGACTGTCAGGACGAACGCGAATGGCAGGGCTGCGCAAGCGGCGGCGGTACGGGTCAACAAGGCATCCTTCGGGTCTGCGGACTGGACATTGCGGCGCTCCAGCCTTAGCCGCGAACGCATGGCTACGCGATCCCTCTTCGTCACCCGGATCTATGAGGCGAGCCTCGCCGGCGACCGCGACTTCTCGGTGTTCAACGAGGAGCTCGACGACGCCTGCCGCATGCTCGCCGACGAGGACGAGGCGGGCCAGGCCTGGTGCCGCGCCAACGCCTATGGCGGGTACACCTCCTACGCCTCGCTCGACGACCTGCCCCGCCGCGCCCGCGCCTTTGGCCCGCTGAAGACCAAGCTCGACCGCCACGCCGGAGCCTTCGCCAAGGACCTGCAGTTCGACCTGGGCCGCGGCAAGCTCAAGCTCGACAGCCTGTGGGTCAACATCCTCGACCCGCGAGCCGCCCACACCGGCCACATCCACCCGCACAGCGTGATCTCCGGCACCGTCTATGTGGACGTCCCCAAGGGCGCGAGCGCGCTCAAGCTGGAGGATCCGCGCCTGCCCCTGATGATGGCCGCCCCGCCGCGTACCGCCGACGCCGACGAGACGGCCCGGAGCTTCGTCTATCTTCAGCCCCAGGCCGGAACGATCCTGATGTGGGAGAGTTGGCTTCGGCACGAAGTCCCGGCGAACGCGGCGCGCAAGGAGCGGATTTCGGTCAGCTTCAACTACGGCTGGAGATGAGCGCCGCGAAGACTGAGCATGCTCAATTCTATACTCTCCGCCTCACATCTTACTCAGTATGAGTACATACAGTAAGACTCATTGACCAAGGATGTTCGGCAAGGATTCAGGCTTGGCCATTAGATCGTCGGGCGATCACAGCTCCTCGCCGTCATGTCCTCATTCTCGCTCGACATCGGAAGCCTGCACCTCGGCATCGCCCCATCGCCCAGCGGCCTGCCCCAGCAGAGCCCGGACAGCCTGCAGGCCTGGATCAGCCAGACCGCCAGGTCGGAGTACATGGCCGCGCCGCGCTTCGACCCGCCCAAGCTCGCCCCGCCCCTGATGGGCGCGCTGCTCAAGGCTCAGGGCGCCTAAGAAAAAGCCCCGCCGAAGGGGCGGGGCTCGATCGTCTTAGCTATCCAGGAAGCTTCTCAGTTTCCGGGACCGGCTCGGGTGCTTCAGCTTGCGAAGCGCCTTGGCCTCGATCTGGCGGATCCGTTCGCGGGTCACGCTGAACTGCTGGCCGACCTCTTCCAGGGTGTGGTCGGTGTTCATGCCGATGCCGAAACGCATGCGCAGCACGCGCTCCTCGCGCGGCGTCAGCGAGGCCAGCACGCGGGTGGTGGTCTCGCGCAGGTTCGACTGGATCGCCGCATCGATCGGCAGGACGGCGTTCTTGTCCTCGATGAAGTCGCCCAGGTGCGAGTCCTCCTCGTCCCCGATCGGGGTTTCGAGCGAGATCGGCTCCTTGGCGATCTTCAGGACCTTGCGCACCTTCTCCAGCGGCATGGCCAGCTTTTCGGCCAGTTCTTCCGGGGTCGGCTCGCGGCCGATCTCGTGCAGCATCT
>CAMFIW010000657.1 GCA_945952355.1 uncultured Phenylobacterium sp.
TCTACACACTGCATATCGTCGGCAGCGTCAGATGTGTATAAGAGACAGGTGTCGATGAGCAGGGCCGCGCCGAGGCGGGCGTCGGCCGCGTGGCCGGCCAGGTGAATTTCGCCGACCGCTTCGGCCGGCAGGGCGTCAAGATAGGCTTCGGCGTCGTAGCCCAGGTTGCTGGCGCTGATGTAGATGTTGTTGACGTCGACCAGCAGGCCGCAGCCGGTGCGCCGGACCAGGGCCGAGAGGAAGTCGATCTCGTCCATGTCGTGGCCGACGAGGGGCATGTAGAGGGAGGGGTTTTCGATGAGCACGCGGCGCCGGAGCGCGCCCTGCATGATGTCGAGATTGCGGGCCACCCGATCGAGCGCCGCGGCGGTGCGCGGAAACGGCAGCAGATCCGGGGCGTAGGCGCCGCGCCGCGTCGACCAGGCAAGATGCTCGGAGACCAGGAAGGGTTCGAACCGGTCGACCAGGCGCCCGAGCGCGGCCAGGTGATCGGCGTCGGGGCGCTCGTCCGCGGCCAACGACAGGCCGACGCCGTGCAGGGAGAGCGGCCTGTCGTTGCGGATGGCCTCCAGCCAGGCGAGCCGTGGCCCGCCAGCGGCCATGTAGTTCTCCGGATGGACCTCGAACCACAGCCCGTCCGAGGCGTCGTCGAGCGCGTCCGCGTAGTGCTGTGGCTTCAGGCCCAGGCCAGCGGTCGGTCCGTGGTTCATGTCGGTCCTCCGGAGACGGACGGCGGGCGATCAGCTCTTGGGCGTCAGAGAGCCCATGCCCTTCGGGGTCTTCATGGTGATGCAGGTCCCCTTGGCGACCTCCTTGAAGGCCTTGCCGTCGTAGTTGACCTTGGAGGTGCCGGCGCAGGTGGTGCCCTCGCCCGCCTTGCAGTCGTTGTGGCCGGCCAGGGCCACGCCGTAGCATTTCTCGGTCTCGGCCGGCTTGGCCATCTTGCCGTCGGCGGCTTGGGCGGCGCCGGCGACGAGCGCCATGACGGCGGCGGCGGCGAGGGTGGATTGGGCGAAGTTCATGGGCGGTTCCTTTCCGCTAGGCTTGGACGACCGCCCGTTCGGCGACGGTCGGACCCCTAGTTCGACGGACCGCCGCCAAGGTTACAGGCGCCGCACGATTTCCTCGATTCAGCTGGCCGTGTAACGATCCGCCCCTCGGATGCGTATTGACGGAGAAGGCGCCGCGTGGCCGCGGAGCTCGAGGACCGCCTGAAGGCCTTGATGGCACGCGGCCAAGCCGGCGACGCCGCCGCCTGGCGCGAACTCCTGTCCGTGCTCAGTGGACAGCTCAGGCGCTATTTCGCCCGCCGGCTGGACGCCGCCGCGGACGTGGAGGACTTGGTGCAGGACACCCTGATCGCGGTGCATACGCGCCGCGCTACCTATGATCCACGCCAGCCCTTCACCGCCTGGGCCTACGCCGTCGCGCGCTACAAGCTGATCGACCACTGGCGGCGGCGGAAGATCCGCAGGCACGTGCCGATCGACGACGTCTCCGACTGGCTGGCCGAGGAGGGTGTCGACGCCGAGCAGGGCGCGGTGCGCGCCGACCTCGACCGCGTGCTGTCGGTGCTGCCCGAGCGGCAGAGGACGCTCGTGCGCGACGTGAAGATCGAGGGGCTGAGCCTGGCGGAGGCCGGGGCGCGGATGGGGGTGAGCGAGGGCGCGGCCAAGGTGGCCCTGCACCGGGCGATGAAGGCCCTGACCCTGGGCGTCTCGACCCTGGGAGCGCGCAAGCCATGACCCATCCGCGCGACACCAACGACCTGATCGAGGCCCTGGCGCTCGACGCCGGGCCCGCGCCGAAGGTCTCGCCGCGCCTGGTGGCGGCCGCGGCGCTGGGCGGGCTGGTGGCCTTCGCCCTGGTGGCCGCCTGGCTGGGCTTCCGGCCCGACCTGCCGGAGGCGCCCTCGACCCGGATGTTCTGGATGAAGGCGTTCTATACGGCCCTGCTGGGGCTGGGCGGCTTCTTCTGTGTGGAGCGGCTGTCGCGGCCGGTGGGCTCGCCGCGCGGCGGGCTGATCCTGGCGGGGTGCGTGTTCGCCCTGCTGGTGACGATCGGGCTGTGGCGCTTCATGCACGCCGATCCGGCCGACCGCATGCCGATGCTGATGGGCCAGTCCTGGCAGGTCTGCCCACGCAACATCCTGGTGCTGGGCGTTCCGGTGCTGGCGGCGACCCTGCTGGCGGTGCGCAGCCTGGCGCCGACGCGGCTGGTCCTGGCGGGCGCCGCGGCCGGCCTGTTCTCCGGCGGGGTGGCGGCGACGATCTACGGCCTGCACTGCCCCGAACACACCATGGCCTTCGTGGCGGTCTGGTACTCGCTGGGGATCGCGCTGGTGACGGCCCTGGGCGCGGTGGCGGGGCCGTGGGCGCTGCGTTGGCGGTGAAGCCGACAAGAGTTCGAACCACGAACCACACGAACCCACACGAACGGGGTCAGCGGCGCGGCTCGACCTTCGTGAAGGTCAGCCACGGAAAACACGGACGGACACGGACAAGAGCGCGCGAAGCGCGCCGTCATT
>CAMFIW010000658.1 GCA_945952355.1 uncultured Phenylobacterium sp.
GGTACACAGCGCGCGGCCCCTTGCAGCGTTAAATCGTCGTAAGGGCGCGGGGCAGGGTAAGCTCGAATGCGGCGCCGCGCCCGGACGGCGTCCAATGGATCCGGCCCTGGCTTGCGGCCAGCAGGGAACGGGCGATGGAGAGGCCGAGGCCTGTGCCGCCTTCGGCCCGGCGGCTGGTGAAGAAGGGCTCGAACAGTCGTTCCCGGTCGGCGACGGGCACGCCGGGGCCGTCGTCCTGCACACGTAGGTGAACGTGGTCGGCGCTGGCCCGCGCGGTGATGTCGACCCGCCGAGCCCCGGCCTGGCGGGCGTTTTCGACGAGGGCGCTGAGCACGGTTTCCAGCGCCGCCTCCGGCGCGGCCGCGGCGGGCAGGTCCGGCGGCAGCTCGCAGGCGATGATGAAGTCCGGCGTCGCCAGCGCGTCGGCGACCCGGAGCACGGGACCAGCCAGGACCGCCGTTGCGTCGGCCTCCGGCTCCGCCATGTCGGCTCGGGCGAGATCGAGCAGGCGTGTGACGAGCTGCGACAGGCGCTCGGCGTCGGCCGAGATGTTGCCGAGGAAGCGCCGGCGCTCGGCCTCGCTCATCTCGCCCAGGTGATCTTCCAGAAGCTCGATGCCGCCTCGGATCCCGGCCAAGGGCGTCTTGAACTCGTGACTGACCGCGGCGGCGAAGTCGCGAAGATAGCCCGAACGCCGGGCGATCGCCTCTGACATGGAACGGAAGTCCTCGTAGAGCGCGCGGATCTCCACCGCCGCCGTCGCGGGGGTCTCCGGAATGGTCTCGCCCCGACCGCCGGCCACTTCGCGCGCCGCCGCGCTCAGGCCCTCGATCGGCCGGGTCACGCCGCGCGAGACCAGCCCGGACAGCACCACCAGGGCCACCAGGATCAGGCCGATGGCCAGTAGGATCTTCAGGCGATCCTCGTAGATCCCGCGAAACAGGGCGCGAGGCGAGCGCGACAGCAGGAGCACGCCCACCACCTGGTCGCCCGCCAGGATCGGCCGGGCATAGTGGATGCGCAGCGCCGAGGCGCGGCTCAGCCATTCGAAGGAGTAGCGCGGATGATAGTCGCCATTGCGTCTCAGGACCGTGCGCGGCTCGCCACGCAGCGCGGCCCGCACCTCGGGAAGCGCCGCCTCGCTGAGGCCGCTCCCGTAACCGTGCAGGATCACTCCGTGCCGATCCAAGAGCTGGATCGAGGCGAGGGTCGTCTGACTGGTGCGGTCGAGGATCGGGCCGAGCGCGTGGGCCAGGGCCAGGCTTTCCGCGTCGGGCGTCGTTGTGGGCGTCGTGGGCGCCGGCCGCTCCGGCAGCACCCGCGATGCGCTCAGGTCGATCGTGGTCGCCTCGGGCTGATAGTAGTCCGCGCCCCGTTCCGATAGGGGCGGCGGCGGGGCGGAGGTCGCCTGGCCGGCGCCAGACCAGAGCGCCTGGCCCGCGGCGGCCATGGCGGCGCTCTGCGCGATCAACTCCGCCTCGGTCTGGCGGACCAGCGTGTTCTCGTACACCCGCAGGAAGATGGCGCTGACCCCCGGCAGGGCGGCCACGAACAGCAGGACGGCCAACAGGATGGTGCGCAAGCGCAGCGCCGGCCAGTAGCGCTTGGCGAGGGTCTTGGCGGCGCCGATCATGCGCCGGCGCAGGGGCCCAGGCGGTAGCCCACACCGGCCCGGGTTTCGATCACGTCGTGCCCACCCAGGCCGCCGAACTTGGCGCGCAGGTTGCGGACGTGGCTGTCGATCGTGCGGTCGGTCACAGCGAAGCCCGGGCCGTGCAACCGGTCGATGATCGCGTCGCGACTGAAGACGCGCGACGGAGCGGTCGCAAGCGCACGCAGGATGCCGAATTCAGTGACCGTCAGCGCCACGGCCTGGCCGTTCCAACTGGCGGTCCAGGCTTCTGGATCGAGGCTCAACCGGCCATGGGCGATCGGGTCGCCCGGGGCGGTCGCCGCCGGTCGGCCGGCCGTTCGCCGCAGGATGGCCATCACCCGGGCCACCACCTCGCGGGGGCTGAACGGCTTGACCACATAGTCGTCGGCCCCGAGTTCGATGCCGAGAACGCGGTCGATCTCGTCGTCGCGTGAAGA
This sequence comes from uncultured Phenylobacterium sp., assembly GCA_945952355.1. Classification (GTDB taxonomy): domain Bacteria; phylum Pseudomonadota; class Alphaproteobacteria; order Caulobacterales; family Caulobacteraceae; genus Phenylobacterium. The sequence continues at coordinate 2,092 of CAMFIW010000658.1, forward strand.
TAGGAACAGAATCGGCGTCTCGCCCAGGCTTCGCAGGCGCCGGCACACTTCCAGCCCGTCCATGCGCGGCATGTTGATGTCGAGCACCACCAGGTCCGGCGCCTGGCGTGCGACCGCCTCGAGCGCCGCCTCGCCGTCACAGGCCTCCTGGGTCGCGAGGCCGGCCTTGCCGAGGGCGAAGACGAGAAGCTGGCGGATATGCGGGTCGTCGTCCACGACCAGGATCGTGCGTTGCATAGGCGGCATGATCAGCGGGGCGTAGCCGAGGTCAACGGCTCAGGCTTCGTCGGCGCATACAACCGGCCCGCATAGTCGCGATCGCCCGCCTTTGGAATCCGCGGCGCCGCTCCGAGCAGGGCCTCCGCCCGCGCGAGCCTGCGTGCGTCGCGGAAGGTCCAGCGCCGCCAGTCCGCCTGCCGGGTTATGAGG
>CAMFIW010000659.1 GCA_945952355.1 uncultured Phenylobacterium sp.
GGCCGGTGAAGGGGTTGCGCACGACCGGGGCCGGCGCCTGAAGCGGCGCGGGCGCGCTCGACGGGCTGGTCGGCTGCTGTTGCTGCTGCGGCTGAGCCGGCTGGTTCAGCTGCGACGGCGCCAGATTGTTCATCTTCACGCGGTCGACCACAGAGCTCGAACCGCGCTCGCGGCCGGCCAGCAGGGTCAGGACCAGGCTCAGGATGAAGAACAGCGAACCGAGGATCCAGGTGATGCGGGTAAGCAGGTCGCCCGCGCCCCGGGCGGTCATGAAGCCCGAGGGCCCGCCGCCCATGCCGAGCGCGCCGCCTTCGGAGCGTTGCAGCAGCACGACCGTGATCAGGCCGATGCAGACGACGATGTGGCAGGCGAGCAGGATGCCGAGCATTTAACAGTCCGATATGTCCGGGCGGCCACGCCGCGCCGAAAAGAAGCGCGGGCTCTACCATCCCGCGACGCACAAGGCCATAGCTGGGGCGTCGCACCTGAATGGCAAGTGATGCGCCCGCCCTCGATCCTCGAAACCCAACGATTGCGTCTCTCCCCGTTGGTCGACGAGGACAACGAGCGGATCTTTCCGATGATGAGCGACGCGGCGGTCATGGCCCACTGGGACATCTCCGAGGTGGACGATCCGGACCTGGTGGCCGCGATCGTGAGGAGCCAGGTCGAGGACATGGACGCCGGCAAGGCGATCTACTGGTCGATCCGCACCCTGGCGGGGGACCAGTTCCTGGGGATCTGCGACCTGTCGGAGATCGACGCCTGGCACAAGCGGGCCGAGGTAGGATTCATGCTCGACCGCAACGCCTGGGGCCAGGGTTATGCACAGGAAGCCATGCAGGCGGTGCTGGCCGAGGCCGCCGCCATGGGCCTTCGCCGGCTGGCCGCGCGCACTCATCTGGGAAACCGGCGCTCCGACGCCCTCCTGGAGAAGCTGGGCTTCGTCGAGGAGGGCTTTCTCCGGGGCTTCGTGGAGCGCGACGGCGAACGGCGCGACTGCCGCCTGTTCGGCCTGCTGCTCTAGGCTAGTGCCCTCCCCCTGGTCCCGCGGCGCGGGTGGGACGGGGCGCGATCCAGATGATCGAGGCGGCGAGCGCGAAGACGCAGGCCGCAGCGAGGAACATCTGGTTGGTCGACAGCATGACCGCCTGGGTCTGGACAAGGCCGTCGAGCTGGCGAGTCGCCTGCTCCGCCGTCAGGCCATGCGAGGTCAGGGTGTTGAGCGTCTGGTCCGGGTGCGGCAGGCGACCTGCCATCTCGGCGCGCTTGCCGGTCGCCGTGTTCTCCCAGGCGGTGGTCATGATCGAGGTGGCGAAGGCCGCCCCGGTCGTGCGCAGGAAGTTTTGCAAGCCCGAGGCCGCCGCGGTTTCTTCCGGAAGGACCGAAGACAGCGATAGCGCCGTCGTAGGAATGAAGAAAAACGGCATCGCGAACCCGAGGACGAATTGCGGTAGGGCGATATTCCAGAAGGTCGCATCGGTGGTGAAGGTCGTGCGCCAAAGGGCGACGCCAGCCATCCAGAAGACCCCGAACGAGACCAGGCCGCGAATGTCGAACTTGCCGACCAACTGGGCCACGATCGGCGACATGATCACCGCCAGCACGCCGTTCAGGCAGCCTGCGTACCCGGCCCAGGTCGCCGTGTAGCCCATCGAGGTCTGCAGCCAGAGCGGCAGCAGGACCACGGTGGCGAAGAAGGCTCCGAAGGTCAGGCTGAGCGTCGTCACCCCCACCACGAAGCCGCGGTGGCGGAAGATGCGCAGATTGACGATCGGGTTCTCGGAGGTCAGCTCCCAGATCAGGAAGGCGCAGAAGCCGATGGCCGCCACGATCGCCAGGATCATGATCGTCGGCGAGGAGAACCAGTCGAGCTCCTTTCCCTTGTCGAGCATGATCTGCAGCGAGCCCACCCAGACCACCAGCAAGCCAAGGCCGACATAGTCGACCGGCACGCGCCGGGTCGCCATCTCCTGGGAGGCCAGCATCCGGTAGGCGAAGAAGCCGACCAGAGCGGCCACCGGGATATTGATGAAAAAGATCCAGGACCAGTGGACGTTATCCGAGATGATCCCGCCCAGGATCGGCCCGGCGATCGGGGCCACCACCGTCGTCATGGACCAGATGCCGAGCGCTTGGGCGCCCTTGTCCTTCGGGAAGATATGCAGCAGCAGGGTCTGGGACATCGGCATGATCGGCCCGCCGCAAAGGCCCTGCGCCACCCGGAACGCAACGAGCAGCTCGAAACTGGGCGCGACGCCGCAGAGCATCGAGAAGAGGCCGAAGCCGGCCATGCCCGCCGCGAACACTTTCACCGGGCCGAAACGCTGGGCGAGCCAGCCCGTGAGGGGCACGGTGATCGCCTCGGCGACGCTATAGGAGGTGATGACCCACGTGCCCTGGCTCGGCGACACCGCCAGCGCGCCGGCGATGTGCGGGACGGAGACGTTGGCGATCGTGGTGTCGAGCACCACCATGAAGTTGGCGCAGCCCAGCAAGAGGGCGGCGATCATCAGCGG
>CAMFIW010000660.1 GCA_945952355.1 uncultured Phenylobacterium sp.
TACACACTGCATATCGTCGGCAGCGTCAGATGTGTATAAGAGACAGGGCCTGGCGCGACTATTCGCCAGGCTTCCTGCCCCTTCCGCATCCGTCCTGGCGCAATACCGGTTGGCTGAAGCGCAATCCCTGGTTCGAGGCGGAGGTCGCGCCCTATCTTCGCCAAAGGGTCCGGGCCATTTTGCAGTCGTGACTCGCCTCCTCGTCGTCCTCGCCGCCCTGATGCTCAGCGCTTGCACGCCGCTTGTCGTGCAGCAGGCCGGCAAGCCGGAACTCGGCTTCCAGGGACCGCGCCTGGAGCGCGACGCCTTCGTCAGCTTCGACGGCGCGCGGCTGGGCCTGACCACCTGGGACGCGACGACGCCCGGCGAGCCGTGGGCGGTGATCGTCGGCGTCCACGGCATGAACGACTATTCCAACGCCTTTCACCTCGCCGCGCCGTGGTGGGCCAGCCAGGGCGTCACCACCATCGCCTACGACCAGCGCGGTTTCGGCCGCTCGCCGCAGCGCGGGGTGTGGGGCGGCGACGCCCTGATGGTCGAGGACCTGCGCACCATCACCGCGCTCGCTCGGGCGAAGTATCCGCACGCCATCATCGCCGTCGCCGGAGAGAGTATGGGCGGGGCGGTGACTATCGAGGCCTTCGCGTCGGATCGCCCGCCCGCCGCCGACCGGGTGGTGCTGCTGTCGCCGGCGGTCTGGGGCTGGTCGACCCAGCCCCTACCGAACAAGACCCTGCTCTGGTTCGCCGCCCGTTTCACAGGCCCCAAGGTCTATTCCCCGCCCGACTGGCTGGTCTCCAAGGTCTCGCCCACCGACAATCGCGACGAACTGATCGCCATGGGCAAGGATCCGTTGATGGTCTGGGGCGCAAGATCGGACACCATCTACGGCCTGGTGCAGATGATGCAGCGCGCATGGGAAGAGGTCGGACAGGTCAAGGCGCCTGCCATCTACTTCTATGGCGCGCACGACCAGATCATCCCCAAGAAGGCGGCCTTCAGCGCGGCGAAGAAGCTGAAGCCGGGCGACCGCTCGGCCTTCTACGCCAAGGGCTACCACCTGATGACGCGCGACCGTCAGGGACCGGTCGTCTGGGCCGACATTCTGGCCTATGTGAAGGACCCCAACGCACCGCTGCCGTCGGCCGCGCCGCCGATCCCGGGCGCGCCGACCCCTTCCAACGATCGGCGAACCGCGGGCTTGTGATCGCCATGACCCAGGCGTACATCCTCCCTGCACGTCTGTTCCCAACTCTGGCGATGATCCTGGCATGACCTTGTTCGATTCTCCCGCTTTCGAGGGACACGAAGCCGTACATTCGTTCTTCGACGAAAAAACCGGCCTCAGGACGATCATCGCGGTCCATTCCACCGCCCGCGGCCCGGCCGCCGGCGGCTGCCGCATGTGGCCCTACGCCTCGGCCGACCTCGCGTTGGAGGACGCGCTGCGCCTGTCGCGGGCCATGTCCTTCAAGAACGCCATGGCCGACATTCCGCTCGGCGGCGGCAAGGCGGTGATCATCGGCGACAGCCGCACCCAGAAGACGCCGGCCCTGTTCGAGGCCTTCGGCCGCGCGGTCGACGCGCTCGGCGGCCGCTACTGGACGGCCGAGGACGTCGGCGTCTCGCCCGGCGACCTCGCCCACACCCGGCGCGCCACCCGCTTCGTCGCCGGCCTCGATGGCCACCCCGCGGCCTCGGGTGATCCGAGCCCCGTCACCGCCGAGGGCGTGTTCCGCGGCGTCCAGCTCTGCGTTCGCCGCGCGCTGAAGCGCGAGCTAGACGGCGTGGTCGTGGCGATTCAGGGCGTCGGCCATGTCGGCGGCTTGCTGGCCGAGAAGCTCGCAGCGGCCGGGGCGCGCCTCTACGTCACCGACGTAAACGCCGAGGCCCTCAAGGCGATCGCCGCCAAGACCGGCGCGACCGTGGTCTCGCCGGCCGACATCTTCGACGTGCCGGCCGATGTGTTCGCTCCGTGCGCCCTGGGTGGCGCGATCAATGGCGAAACCCTGCAGCGCCTGGGCGCCCGCATCATCGCCGGCGGCGCAAACAACCAGCTGGCCAGCCCCGAGATCGGCCGCACCCTGTTCGAGCGCGGCCTGCTCTATGCGCCGGACTACGTGATCAATGGCGGCGGCATCATCAATGTGGCCGGCGAGATCCGCGCGCTCGAGGCTGGGACGGCATTCGACCCAGCCTGGGTTTCCGCCAAGCTCGATCGCCTGATGGAGACGCTGGGCGAGGTCCTGGACCGCTCCATCGCCGACCGCCGCCCGACCCATGAGGTCGCGGGCGAGATGGCCAAGGCACGGATCGCAAAGGCCGCCGAGGGCCAGCTCGCCGCCTAGGCGGCGGCCAGTCTCGCCGTCCGGGGCTCGCGCACCAGCAGGGTCAGCACCAGCAGTCCCACCGCCAGGAAGCCAATGGAGCCGGTGAAGACCGCGGGATAGCCCAGCCGGTCCGCGATCAGCCCGGCGGCCAGGGGACCCAGGGCGGCCATGATCTCCTCGGCCATCG
>CAMFIW010000661.1 GCA_945952355.1 uncultured Phenylobacterium sp.
GCTCAGGCTCGACCGGCGGGTCATTCTGCAGTTCGCGGGTCAGTTCGTGGCCATAGCTGGGTTTCAGCGACCCGCCCTTGAGGGCGCGGACAACTTCCTCCATCCGATAGACCGGACGGGGCGGCGGCGGCATCAGCACCACCACGGCGAAGATCATGATCTGGCCGGCGATCAGGCTCGCCACCAGCAGCGCAACGAGCTGCAGGGCGATGGGCGCCCGGGTGCGCCCGATCGACGTCACCGGAAGCGCCTCAAGGACGAGTCACCTTGGCGTCGAACATGTAGCCCGCGCCACGGTAGGTCTTGATGATCTCCTGCGGCGAGCAGTCGTGCAGCTTGCGCCGCAGCCGGCTGATCTGCACGTCCACGGCGCGGTCGAACACGTCGCTGTCGGCGCCCCGCGCCTTCTCGATGAGCTGGTCGCGCGACAGGATCCGTTGCGGATTGTCGAGGAAGGCCGACAGTAGCGAGAACTCGCCCGCGGTCAGAAGGATCGACACGCCGTTGGGCGCCCGCAGCGTGCGCCGCACGCCGTCCAGGGTGAAGCCCAGGAAGTAGTAGGCCTTGCCCTTCGGCGGAGCGCCGGCGCGGTTGTCCTCCCGGCGCCGCAGCACGGCCCGCACCCGCGCCAGCAGTTCGCGCGGGCTGCACGGCTTGGCGAGGTAGTCGTCCGCTCCGAGCTCCAGGCCCAGGATTCGGTCGATCTCTTCGCCCATGGCGCTGACCATGATGATCGCTGGCCCACCGCCGTCGGTGACTCGCCGACAGATGGACAGGCCGTCTTCGCCCGGCATCATCACGTCGAGCACGATCAGGTCGATGGGGGCGGCCGCGAGCGCCTGCTCCATGGTGATGCCGTCCGACGCCAGATGCACGCCATAGCCGTGCTGGGTCAGGTAGTCGGCGACGCGTTCGCGCAAGTCCTGGTCGTCGTCGACCACCAGGATTTGCGGAATCGGATTGGGATTCGTGGCGAGGTTCATGGCGGCGTCCGTGACGTCCAACTATGGCTCCTCTATCGCATGCTTGCCACATTTCGCCCAAGCGGCGCTATGACGCGGACGATTTCCGCTCAGTCGCGACGGTGTTTCCACGGCGCACCGCGCTCGTTCATTCCGCCGGGGCGACCCATGTGCGGCCCACGCAGTCGCTCCAGGGCGTCGAAGACCTGTTGCTGATCGGGGCTGAGGGCCGCGTAGAAGGTTCGCGTCGCGCTTTCTACCCTGGCGTGCCGCGCCTGCATTTCGCCCATCATCTTGTCCATGCGGTCTAGGCGCTGAGGCGTCGTGGACGGCGCGCCATCGGCCATGCCCGGTGGGCGGGCGGGACGCGGCGGCGGCCCCATCGCCGCCTCGAAGGCCTGCCAGGCGCTTTCCTGGTCGGGACGAAGACGCAGGATGACGTGCATGTCGCGCGCCATCTGAGCCCTGTGCTCGGCCATCCGCTTTTCCATCTCCGGCGAGGGCGAGCCCATCTCGCCGTGCATGCCCGCGCCGTCGCGCGGGGGGGGCGGACCCATCTGAGCGTCGGCCGGACCGGCCAGGCTGGCGAGGCTCAGCGCCGCGGCGATGACCGAGAATGTGCGGATCATGGATGTTTCCCCAACTGATTGGGCGGATGCTTCGCACGCCACCACTACAGGTCGATTTCGCGGCGACCGTTGAGTCTGAAATAGTCGCGAAACGGCTCGGCCTGTGCTCTCTGGGGACAGACCCGCCAGGAGCTCCGACCATGTCCGCCGACGAACTCGCCGTGGTGATGAACACGGCCACGCACCGATTCGAGGTCACCCTCGGGGACGACGTGGCCTTCGCCGAATACCGGCTCGAGGCGGACAGCATCGTCTTCCCGCATACCGTCGTGCCGGAGGCCTTCGGCGGCAAGGGCGTGGGCGGAATGCTGGTCCGGGCGGGCCTCGCCTATGCGCGCGAGCACAAATTGTGGGTCAAGCCGACCTGTCCGTTCTTTCACGCCTACATCGCCAAGCGCCCGGAGTTGCACGAACTCGTGCATCCCACCATGCGACCGGGCCTCGCCTGAGATCGCGGCCTGGCCGGCAACCCCGCGGACTAGCGGTTCAGAACCGCCAGCGCCCCTTCCGCCAGCACCCAGGTCCCGGAGTTGTCGGTGCTCGGCTCGCGCGTGCCGATGCCGTCGAGATTGCGCTTGAAGACGCCCTGCCCGATCGAAGCCAAGCGGAACATCGAAAACGCCAGGCAGAAATTGAAATCGGGGATCCCATCGCGGGCCGTGCGCCGGCAATAGGCGGCCACATACGCTTCCTCGGTGGGGATGCCCGAGCTCGCCAGGTCGATCCCGTCCAGCGTGCCCCAGCTCTCCGAGCGCGAATGCCACAGGATGCAGTTGTAAGCGATGTCGGCCCAGGGATGGCCCAGCGTCGACAGCTCCCAGTCCAGCACCGCGATGATCTTCGGCTCGGTCGGGTGGAACATGACGTTTTCGAGCCGGTAGTCGCCATGCGCGATGCCCACCGTCTCGTCGGCCGGAATGCGC
>CAMFIW010000662.1 GCA_945952355.1 uncultured Phenylobacterium sp.
CGGCGGGTCCGGTCGCCTGAGCGCCGCAGGCGGCGAGGCCGAGCGCGGCCAGGATCGCGGCCAGGGTGGAGGCAGGGGTCTTCACGGCGCGACGCCTCAGCGGCAGACGCGGGTGGGCTGATCGATCAGCCGGCCGCGCTCGTCATAGAAGGGCCGGTTCTCATAGCGGCAGCGGTCGTAGGCGGCCGGGGCCGCCTCGCTGCGGGCATAGGCCGCCGGGCGAGGGCGATGGCGGCCGGCCGCGTAGCCCGAACACTTGCTCCGGGCCAACTGGTTGCCGACCACGGCCCCGCCCACGCCGCCGATCAAGGCGCCGTTGCGATGGGAGATGGCGTTGCCGATCAAAGCCCCGCCGACCGCGCCAAGCACCGTGCCGGTGACCTTCCGGTCGTGGGCGCGCTGGTCGCAATAGGTCCGCGCCGAAGCCGCGGAGGCCGTCGTCAGGGCCGGGGCGGCGACTGCGGCCACGAGGCCCGCGATCAACATCGTCCTGCGCATCAGGTGTCCTTCCGGTGTCGAGTCCCTCGGGGGAGGGAAACGCGGAGGACGGACGTTGGTTCGGGCCCCAGTGGCCTCGACCCGCTAAGTCCTTGATGGCGCAACTTCTTCTTGCCGATGGCGCGATTTTACAACCACCATAAGGGGTGTGACGACTCACCACACGTAATAATACTTAGGGGAATCTCCCAGGTCGCATCGCCCGCCTTTTCGACCGAAGGTCCAGGCGGAGGAAAAGGGGGCGCGGATGCGACGGCTCAGGGTCCTGGTGGCGGATGATCACGAAGTCCATCGCACATTGCTCGGGCAGGCGTTCCGGGCCTTGGGCTGCGTGGTCACCACGGTCTGCGACGGCGCCGCGGCGCTGGCGGCGAAGGGGCCGTTCGATCTCATCTGCCTCGACAGGCACATGCCCGGACCCGACGGAGACGAGGTGGCGCGCCGACTGCGGGGCCAGGCGATCCTGGTCGCCTGCACGTCGGACCCAAGCCGTCTCGACGAGGCGTTCGACCTGTGCCTGCCCAAGCCGGTCGATCCCGGGCGCCTGGTCGCCCTCGTGCAGTGCGCGTCCCAGGTCCGGGTCCCGGCCCGCAAGAAACACGCAGTCGCCATGCGTCACGTTGAGCGCTGCTCCCTCTGAGGAGTGAATACGCCGATAGACAAGAGCCTGCAGGAGCGCGTCGAGTTCATGCGCCTCGACGACAGGGCGCGGGCCACGCTCGCGTCCAGCCAGGCGCAGATTTCCAGCGTCGTCGATGACTGCCTCGACCTCTTCTACGACCAGGTGCGAGGCACACCGCAGGTCCGCCGGTTCTTCGCCACCGAGCCGGACATCGCGGGCGCGAAGGCCGCCCAGTCGCACCACTGGGGCCACCTGGCCGGCGGCGCGTTCGACACCGAGTACCGTCAGAGCGTCCAGCGCATCGGCGGGGTCCATGCCCGCATCGGCCTGGAGCCGCAGTGGTACGTCGGAGGATATGCGCTGATCCTCAGCGGGATCGTCACCCGCCTGGTCGAAGCCCATGAGGCGAAGGCGGGTGGGTTCGGGCGCCGCCGGCGGGAGGGCGGCCTCGCCGAGCAGTTGAGCGCGGTGATCAAGGCGGCCCTGCTGGACATGGAAATCTCCATCACGGTCTACCTGGACGAGGCGAACGCGGCCCGCGAAGCCGCCGAGCGCCGGCAGGCCGAGATCCAGGCCGCGCAGAAGCAGGTGGTCATGACCACGGCGGCGGGTCTGAAGTCCCTGGCGCAAGGCGACCTGACGCACCGCATCAAGGAGGCGTTCCCGGCGGACTACGAACAACTGCGCTCGGACTTCAACGGCTCGATGAAGGAACTGGAGGAGGCGATCGCCGCCGCAGTCGCCTCGGCCGAGACCATTCGGGTCGGCAGCCAGGAAATCACCTCGGCCTCCGACGACATGGCGCGCCGCGCCGAGCAGCAGGCGGCCGGTCTGGAACAGGCGGCGGCGGCCCTGGACGAGATCACCGCCACCGTGAAGCGATCGGCGGCCGGCGCCGTGGAGGCGGCCCAGGCGGTCTCGGCGGCCAGGTCGAGCGCGGAGTCCGGCGGTCAGGTTGTCGGGCGGGCCCGCGACGCGATGGGCGCCATCGAGGACTCGTCGCGGCAGATCGGCCAGATCATCGGGGTGATCGACGAGATCGCCTTCCAGACCAACCTACTGGCTCTCAATGCCGGTGTGGAGGCCGCGCGCGCCGGGGAGGCGGGCAAGGGTTTCGCAGTGGTCGCCTCCGAAGTGCGCGCGCTCGCGCAGCGATCCGCCGAGGCGGCCAAGCAGATCAAGACCTTGATCCACGATTCCTCCGCCAAGGTGGACGACGGGGTTCGGCTGGTGGGCGAAACCGGCGAGGCGCTGGAGGCCATCGTCGGCGAAGTGGCGCACATCAACGTGCTGGTGACCGAAATCGCCGCCGCGGCGGAGGAGCAGTCCGGCGGCCTGAACGAGATCAACTCGGCGATCCACCAGATGGACCAAACCGTGCAGCAA
>CAMFIW010000663.1 GCA_945952355.1 uncultured Phenylobacterium sp.
CGCCCGAGCTGTCCGATCTCGCCGAGATGGACGCGCTCTGCGACGAGGCCAAGGCCGCCGAGAAGGGCTGACCCCGCTAGTGCGGCCGCAGGGCCGCCTGTGGGAAAAGCTGCTCGAACTGGCCCAGAGCCTGGTCGGACAGCCGCACCGCCAGGCGCGTGCCGCCATCCTCGTCGGTCGCCCGCTCGATGACCCGGCCGTGGCGATAGAGCCAAGCGATCGCGGCGCCCTCGCCGGCCGGCGCCCGCACCTCGACGGGCGGCGCTTCATCCACCAGGTCGGCGATGGCTTCCAGCAGGGCCTCGCATCCCTCGCCGGTGGCCGCCGAGACGGGAATGGCGGCCGGACTCGCGCGGTGGGCGTCGCCCTCCAGGGCGATACGCTCGTCCGGGTCGGCGAGATCGATCTTGTTCCAGACCTCGATCAGCCGACGCTCTTCCATTTCGACGCCCAGGCGCTGGAGGACAGCGCGCACATCGTCAGCCTGGGCCTGGCTCTCCTCGCTGGCCACGTCGCGGACATGCAGGATCACGTCGGCTTCCTGCACCTCTTCCAAAGTGGCGCGGAAGGCTTCCACCAGCTCGTGCGGCAGGTCGGAGATGAAGCCTACCGTGTCCGAGAGGATGGCCGAGCGGCCGTCGGGCAAGCGCAGGGTCCGAAGCGTCGGGTCGAGGGTCGCGAACAACATGTCCTGGGCTACGACCGCCGAGGCGGTCAGCCGATTGAACAGGGTCGACTTACCCGCATTGGTGTAGCCGACCAGGGCGACGGCCGGCACGGGCGCCCTCTGCCGCGCCGCCCGCTGCAGGGTGCGTGTGCGGCGCACCTCAACGAGATCACGCTTCAGCTTGCCGATCTTCTCGGCCAGCAATCGGCGGTCGGTCTCGATCTGGGTTTCGCCGGGTCCGCCCATGACGCCGAAGCCGCCGCGCTGGCGTTCCAGGTGGGTCCAGGTCCGAACCAGACGCGAGCGCTCGTAGGTCAGGCGCGCGAGCTCGACCTGCAGGCGCCCCTCGCGGGTGCGGGCGCGGCGGGCGAAAATCTCGACGATCAGACCGGTGCGGTCGATGACCTTCACCTGCCAGGCCTTTTCGAGGTTGCGCTGCTGCACGGGCGTGAGCGCGTCGTCGACGATCGCCACGGACGCATCATGCTCGGCGCAGATCGCCTTGATCTCATCGACCTTGCCCGACCCGAACAGGGTGGCGGGCGTAAGTTTGCGCAGCGGCGCGATGATCGCGTCGCGAACCTCGAGATCGAGGGCCTTGGCAAGGCCGATGGCTTCTTCCAGGCGCGCTTCCGCGGTCCGGGTGGAGCCGCGGCCGTCACGCTCAGGGTGGATCACGACGGCGCCCTGGACAGGCGCCTCATGGTCGATGGATTTAGAGGAACTCAATCCGCCTCGTCTTCGGCCGGCTCGTACAGTTGCACGGGCTGGGCCGGCATGATGGTGGAGATCGCGTGCTTGTAGACCAGTTGGCTCTGGCCGTCGCGGCGGAGCAGAACGCAAAAATTGTCGAACCAGCTGACCACGCCCTGCAGCTTCACGCCGTTCACCAGGAAGATGGTCAGCGGCGTCTTCGACTTGCGCACGCTGTTCAGGAACGTGTCCTGAAGGTTTTGTTTCTTCTCGTTCGACATGGCTTTTCGCCCTTTTCTGTTTGGAGAGGGCGAAGGCCGCCCCCACACACGCAAGGTCACGCTACCGCGCCCGGTGTGACGGGCGCAATCGCATAGGTTGGTTAGATGGCCGCCGCCCTCGCCCGCTCGATATAGAGACGCCGAAGGCGGCTCGCCACTGGGCCCGCCGCACCGTCGCCCACCTTATGGCCATCTACCGAGGTCACGGGCGTGACCATGGCCGTGGCGGCGGTGATGAACACCTCCTTGGCCTGCTTCGCCTCGTCCGGCGTGAACGGCCTTTCCTCCACCTTCAGGCCCTCGTCACGCAGGATTCCCAGCAGGGTGTTGCGTGTGACGCCACGCAGGATGTTGGCGTTTGTGTCGCGGGTGCGCAGGATCCCGTCCTCGTCGACGATCCAAGCATTGGTCGAGGCGCCCTCGGTGACGAAGCCCAGCTCGTCGACGAACCAGGCCTCCCCAGCGCCGTTCTCCCGCGCCGCCTGCTTGGCGAGCGCATTTGGCAACAGGCCGACCGTCTTGATGTCGCAGCGTCCCCAGCGATTCTCCGGCACGGTGATCACGGCCACGCCCTTGGCGGCCCTAGCTTCCAGCTGAGCGCGGTCGATCGACTTGGCGGTGATCACCACGCCGGGCGAGACGGGATCGGTCGGAAAGGCGTGGTCACGGGGCGCCACCCCGCGGCTGATCTGCAGATAGAGGATGCCGTCGCCGATGCGATTGCGGCGCAGAGTCTCCTTGAGGACGATCGTCAGGGCCGCGCGGCTCATCGGCATGTCGATGCGCAGCTCCGACAGGCTGCGGTCCAGGCGAACGAAATGCCCCTCCGGGTCGCCCAGCTTGCCGGCGAACACCGACCAGACC
>CAMFIW010000664.1 GCA_945952355.1 uncultured Phenylobacterium sp.
CCTCAATACGCACGCCCTGTCGCCGGGCGTTCACTTGCTAGTTGTCCAACATGCCAATTATGTTGGCAACATGGCCCCTACTTCACCTTCCGCGAAAATCCGCCGCAGCCAGGCCGAGCGGCGCGACGAGTCTGAGCGTCGGCTGCTGGCCTCGGCGGCCGAACTGGTGGTCGAGCGCGGAATCGGCGCTGCGACCTTCGAGAACATCGGCGCCCGCGCCGGTTACAGCCGAGGCCTCGTCACCCAGAGGTTCGGATCCAAGCAGGGGCTGATCGAGGCCCTGATCGACCAGCTTCAAGGTCGGCTGGGAGCCGTGCTCGATGCGCGCCATGTGCGCGACCTGCCGGGCCTGGAGGCCGTGCTGACCTATGTCGACGCCTTCCTGGAGGCCCTGAGCGAGGATGCGGAATTGCGGGCCTATTTCGTCCTGCTGGCCGCCTCGGTCGCCGACGTGTCTGAACTTCGCGCACCCTTCGCCCAGGCGCACAAGAGCGTCGAGCTTCAACTCGAATCCTTCTTCCTGAAGGGGGAGGCGGAGGGCTCGGTGCGAGCCGACCTCGACGCCGACGCCGCGGCCCTGATGGTCGGCTCGCTGCTGTTCGGCCTGTCGATGCAGCTTCTGCTGGACCCGAGCATGGACTTGGAGCCCATCCGCCGCACGAGCCTCGCGACCCTAAGATTGAGTTTCGCCGCCTGACGGCCTGCGATTTGCCTCGGGGGAGCCGGACGCCACGCGTCTGTGTCAACCTGGGTCAAGTAGGGCCATGCAACCGCGTCATCGGGTCTCCCGCGCCGCCATCGAGCTGATCAAGACGTTCGAGGGATATCGCCGCAAGGCCGCCCGGCTGGCCGACGGCCGCTGGACTATTGGCTACGGCCACACCCTGAGCGCGCGGGAGGGAGCGGAGGTTTCCGAGGCGGACGCCGAGGCCCTGCTCACCTACGACCTGATCGCCGTGGCCCACGACGTCAATGCGCAGACCTACGCGCCGCTGACCCAGAACCAGTTCGACGCCCTGGTCGCCTTCGCCTTCAATATCGGGATCGACGCGTTCCGAAGCTCGACGGTGCTGCGGCGGATCAACGAGGGGCAACTGCTGCAGGCGGCCCAGGCCATGGAGCTCTGGCGTCGCGCCGACTTCCAGGGCGAGCGGATCGTCATCGACGCCCTGGTCCGCCGACGCGCGGCCGAAAAGACCCTGTTCCTGACCCCGGTCGATGGCTGGGTGCCGGCGCCGTCGGCGGTGCTGAAGCCCGACAGCGATCTCGAAATGTTGGGCGCGGGCCTTCGGGAGACCCCGGCAGCGGTGACCACGCCTCTGGACGGCGCCTTGGCCGTCGCCGAACGCGATCCTGGTCCGCACGCTCACGAGACGGTCCCGACGGCCACCGAGCGCGCCGCCGAGGCCGTGAGCGAGCGCCTGCAACGCATTTTCCCCGAGGACGAGCCGCCGAGGGCCCACCCGGCGCCTGCCACCCCGCCGGCGGGGACGCCGCCAACCACGCCGCCGGCGACACCTCCTCTGCCCATCCTGGCCGCAGCCCTCGAAAAGCCGCCGCGTCCGGCCAATGACACGCCCGCCAACGATGCGGCCAAAGGGGAGCGGCCACCCTTGCCGCCGCCGGCCTGGCCGACGAGCCTCGGCAATCACGAGCGCCCGCTGACCCTGGCGCCGGCTGCCGGCCAGGACCTGGAGCCCGCGATCTCGCCGCGCATGCGCGACGCAGACGCCGACGAACGCGCGGTCTTCGACGCCAAGCGGTTCGACGCCGCCATGGCCGGCGCGCGGCTGGAGCCCATCCTGGAGCCCGGACCGGCCACGCAGGTGGCGACCCCGGCCCCCGCGCCGCTGGACTGGCCGCCGCTGGCGGGCCTCGGCGGTCTCGGCCTGGTGCTGTTCGTCGGCGGACTTGCCTGGTCCGGTGGGGCGCGGGAGAGCGCCGGCGCCTTCAATCCCTGGGTGGTCGGCACGCTGGCCTGCCTGGCCGGCGTCGGGTTCATGGGCCTGGCCGCCTACCTGATCCTTGTGAAGCTGGGTCGGATCGAACCGCTCGGTCGCGGCGAGCGCGACTAACCGACCGCAAGCACGGTTTCACCCAAGTCTGGGGGGACTTGGAGAAGGGGTTCGCCGGAATGGCGGACCCCTTCGTCATTTTCGCCCCCTCGTCGGGGTGGGCGGGAAGTGGTAACGGCTGGACATGATCCCGAACCACGGCCCCTCCCTCGATTTCGGCCTCGGCGAGACCGCCGACGCTATCCGCGAGACCACGGCGCGCTTCGCCGCCGACAAGATCGCCCCCGTCGCCGCCGAGATCGACGAGACCAACCGCTTCCCGCGCGAGCTGTGGCCGCAGATGGGCGAGCTCGGCCTGCACGGCATCACCGTCGAGGAGGAGTTCGGCGGCCTGGGCCTGGGCTATCTCGAGCACGTGGTGGCGATGGAGGAAGTCTCCCGTGCGTCGGCCTCGGTGGGCCTGAGCTATGGCGCGCACTCCAACCT